>JABSOG010001178.1 GCA_013216025.1 Algicola sp.
ATCGTTAGAAGTATTAATTACTGTGAGTGTCCACACAGATGATTGATTACTAATTGTTAAAGAGCTTGCTACCAGCTAACTAACCGTAGAGGTTTGTTGCTGTAGCGGGAGGCGTATGTTACGCTCCTAATTTTCTAAGTCAAGCATTAAAAATTATTTATTTGAAATCAATTTTTAATGCTAAACCTAATCCCTTTTGACGTTCAATAAGTGAGTCGTTAACTTATCAAAACAAGCCTTTCGTTTCAATCCTTGAAGCGGAGCGCCATTTTAACCACTTTCGCTTGGGAGTCAAGCACTTTTATTTAAAAGTTTTTTGACTGCCTGTACATCCTTTAATCGCTCGGTAACCCTTGGTATTGCTGAGTTGCCGTTCAATGGAGGCGCATTATAGAGAGATCATTTGGCATTGCAACAACTAATTTAACTTAATTGCCATTCTTATATGTTATCTACTGTTTCCTAGGGCATTCAAGCCCATAAGTTTGTTTATTTTTCACCCCAAGAAATGCGCTTATTTGAGCTAATACAGATGGCTACGAGCGGGGTTCCATTCAGGGCCGGTGGTACGGAAGCCCCAAACAAAGCCCCACCCGCGCTCTATTCGTTTTTTCAAAAACCCAAACACATCGAGTAGGGTGAGGCTCTTACCTCCTCCTTCTCACAGAACCGTACGTACGGACCTCGTATACGGCTCCTGTATTTAGCCATGAGTTCATCTTAATGAACTTAAATGGCGGTTTGTAATTCAGTTGTTTCAACCGTCGATGTAACCTTGCTGGTTTCTTCCACAGTCTCAACTCTATCGCCCTTAGTCTTCGTCTTATCCATCCCGCCAGTGCTTTGAAGTCCCGCTTGCTATTGGCGATACTAAAGTAGTTTGCAAAACCTCGTATCACTGGGTTCAAGTAAGCAATTACGCTTTCCAGATTTTTCCCACCATTACGTTTGGTTAATTGCTTCACCTTCATCTTAAAGTCCTTGAGTTTCTTCGCTTGTATCCGTGTATGTCGGCTACCAATTTCCACTCCCAAGAATTTAACACCATCATCACTATGCACTATGAGGGTTTTTCTTGTATTAACTGTCAGTTTTAGGTCTTTCTCCAGTATCTGGGTCGCCTTGTTCAGCGCATTTTCTGCCGCTGATTTACTACTGCATAAAATAAAAATATCATCGGCATATCTCACTATTCGGTGATTTCGCCGTTTCATTTCCTGATCAAACGCATTCAAGTAGATATTCGCAATTAAAGGGCTGATAACGCCCCTTGCGGACTACCTCTTTCGCTTGCTTCCCAATACCATCACCCCACTGCACAAGAACTGTTTTATCAGATTCAAAATGCTGCCATCTGTGACTCTCCGTTTGGCACTCCTGATGAAAATTTCATGATCAAGTAGCTCAAAGCATTTTGACAAGTCCATATCTACCACCCATTCACGGTCATATTTACGGATAAATACTGTCGCTTTACTGATTGCATCATGACAACTTTCCCCCGGTCTATACCCATAGCTTGACGGGTGAAATTCCCGATCGAAGATTGGCTGGAGAATGTTCAATAGTGTTTGTTTAACAATTCTGTCACGCACTGCGGGGATACCCAACAACCTGACACCGCCGTCGTCTTTCGGGATTTCTACCCGCTTGACTGGCTGAGGCTTGTATTGCTTGGTTTGCAATTCGTGTTGCAGTTGTTTCAGGTTCTTCTCTAGATTCTCAGCGTAATCACTCAGGCTCTGCCCATCTATTCCGGCTGCGCCCTTTGCTCTATAGACCTTTTTGAATCCCTCATACAGCGCGTTGATGTTCAACATCTGACTGTACAAGCTGTAATATACCTTCATCTACTGCCTATGGTTTACGGCATATTCAGTCGTTTCCCTCTCACTATGGTTGACTCATCATTGCTGCTTTGCCGTTGGATGGTGCTCGCTTCCGTCGAAGCACTTATGAACCCATAATGTTAGTTTCACGCTTGCTATACACTTTAAAGAATACTTTACCCCTTCGCAATCACTCCCTTCTTTACCAGCCATCACCAGCCGGGGTCAGTGCACTTGAATATGTCGAACAAAATGCTTTTTTTGTTCGACAAATTCAAGTGCTTTGACCCCCTTGCTAGCCTCCGTACCTCCGGCCATCAACGAAGCCCCACTTTTCCTTGTTCGTTCAGAGCTGGTGCCAACGAGTAAAGGTGGATTCGTTCTGGGCTGGAGGAACGGAGGCTAAGCAACAGGGGACAGACCAGTCGTCAAAAACATGGAACAGCTTCGCGTTCGCAGTTTTTGCGATCTG
>JABSOG010000117.1 GCA_013216025.1 Algicola sp.
CATTGGCTGTCAAAAATTCTCTAAACCTAATAACCTCAGTAAAATTAAAAGGAATGTTTATCTATGTCATTTAGCGCTTTAGGCTTGTGTGATGAGCTGTTGAAAACCGTTGCAGAACAAGGTTATACAACGCCCTCACCGATACAGATTGAAGCTATTCCGGCGGTGCTTAGTCAACGTGATGTGATGGCAGTGGCAAATACTGGCACAGGAAAGACGGCTGGCTTTACGCTGCCTATGGTGCAGCTATTGGCTGGTGCCGCTAGTTTACAAGGTCAGGGTTTACAGGCCAAAAGTGTACGCGCGTTAGTGATTACGCCGACCCGTGAGCTTGCTGCTCAAGTTGCCCAGAGCGTGCAAAACTACAGCCGCAATATGAATATTCGCTCTGCGGCTGTGTTTGGTGGTGTGAGAATTGAGCCGCAAATAGCCCAGCTGCAAGGTGGTTTGGATGTGCTTGTTGCGACCCCAGGACGTTTGATTGATCTATATAATCAACAGGCGATTAACTTTGATAAGCTTGAGATATTGGTCTTAGATGAGGCCGATCGCATGTTGGACTTGGGGTTTATCGACGATATCCGTGACATCCAAACGTTGCTGCCAAGTAAACGTCAAACCTTGATGTTTTCAGCCACTTTTTCACCAGATATCAAATCGCTAGCGAAGGGGATGTTAAATAATCCACAGTTGATTGAAGTGGCTGGGGCGAACAGCACTGTTGATACGGTTAAGCAGAAAATGCATCCCGTAGATAAAGCGCGTAAAAGTGAGGTGTTGATTCACCTGATTAAAAGGTATAAATGGCGTCAAGTTTTGGTCTTTAGTCGTACCAAACATGGTGCAGATAGCTTGGTAACCCAGCTGGAAAAAGCCGGTATTAATGCCGCATCAATCCATGCGAACAGAACTCAACACGCACGCACACGTGCCTTAGAGGGTTTTAAAAACGGCGATATAGGGGTGTTGGTCGCTACAGATATTGCCTCTCGGGGCATTGATGTAAATCAACTGCCTTGCGTGGTTAACTATGATTTACCTGATATACCCCAAGACTATGTGCATCGCATTGGTCGTACTGGTCGTGCTGGCACCTCTGGTTTAGCCATTTCACTGTTTAGTGACGATGAATTAAAGAAGTTACAATCTATTGAAAGTGTCATTGGCCGTCCATTTGAACATGAGATCATCCCAGGTTTTGCGCCTAGCCCCAAGGCACCCGCAGACTCATCGGATGATGATGAGTATGGTAATTTTGAGGCAGACCCCAAGCCCCAAGGTCGCGGCAAATCTAAGGGACGTGGTGGTAAGTCATCTAGTCGTAATCGTAAAAATTGGTAAGCGTTGTGAAGAATCACCAAAAGTATTTAAAAAGAATAAAAAGCGACCTAAAAAAAATTAGTACTACGAGTAAGGCACAAGCGAGTCGCCGTTACTTTCCAAATGGGATCAATTGTATTGGCGCTACAGCATCAGACATAAAGTTAATAATAAGAGATTTTCAATCTGAATACGCTGAACTGAGCGCAATTGAAATGCTTTCTATAACGGAATATTGTCTACAAAACGCTGAGTTTAATGAAGAAATATTGGTGGCTTTCGGACTTATCAATAAATTTGTAAAAAATAGCTATGATGATGATTTACTATTACGTTTTGAATTCTGGCTAGAAAACTATGCAACAAATTGGTCTATCGTTGATGATTTGTGTATAAAAACAATCTTCCAGTTCTTTTTGGCACGACCTCATTTGATTACAAAAACACAACACTGGGCCTATTCCGAGGTGTCATGGTGCAGGCGCGCGAGCAATGTTGTTTGGGTTAAATTTATAAAAAGGAAAGTCGGTAAGTCTACCTATTATTTAGATACAGCACTGGTCTTTAAAAATTGTGACTTACTGCTTAGTGATGAAGATGAATTTGTGCAAAAAAGTGTAGGGTGGTTACTTAAAGTCACTTCTTTACAGCATGAGGACCGTGTTATTGAGTATATTCATAACAATATTGAAAAAATGACACGACCGACCCTTAGATATGCAATCGAGAAGATGGATGCCAGCACGCGACAAAGGTTGCTATCGATATAAAGAAAAGCGATAAAGCCCAGCCCTATCACGATAACCTGATTGAGGTCGCGATGAGGACTGGGTTTTTTGGTTTCTTTACGGTTAATGTCTACCGTTTTTAATACATGTTACCATCGCCGTCACCGCCTGGTAATTGGTGACCACCACCGCCCGGTGCTGTGCCGCCACCACCTTCTAAGTAACTGCTTTGGATCAGCACGTCGAATTGTGTAGACTCATTATCTGCCCTATACATGTGCTCAGAGCCGTTATATTCAAAGTAACAACCGTAGTGAAGGGGGATATACTTGCCCACTACGGTATCGTTGCCATATTTTGTTCTGCAAATATAAATATTTACACCCGATTCAGACCCGCCCTTGACCGCCTTGTTAGCATGTTGACCCGTTTTTATATGGTCTTCGTAGTCGACCCAATAGTAACGATCGCTGTATAGGTAGGGTTGTTCTAATACTTCAAACAGGTCGCTGGACATTTCGTAACCGCGATAGGCTGCGTAACACTTGTCGCCAACCGTTTTGGTGCTAATGAACTTGCCAGGTAAATTGCCAATATTATTGAGTTTAACACGGCACACAAAGACCTCTTGTTCGTCGGACCAATGATAGGATTCGCCTGCCTTGACTGACTCGTTGGAAGGTAAGGACTGTGCGGTATAAACATTGGATTCTACCCATCGGCCTTGATTGACAGCACCTGGTTCGGGGCCTGCTGTTACGCTACCGGTAACCATTGCTGCGGCTAATAGGGCAGAGACATTCAGAACATTGAATTTTGCGTTTTTCATTATTTTTTTCGCCTTTTACTAACTTATTTTTGGTCGATAAATTTATCGTTACCATCGGTGAACACGCCGCCGACTTGAAGCGCATTATTGGCGTAAAGCGGCATTAAATCTTGAAGGAAAAGTATAATTTCGGTGAAATTTATCACCATTGAAGCTTTACCGGGTGAATTTTCCTTGGTGGCGGTTGATTGCGCTTTCTATCTGAGTCAACTCAACTGAAACCATTAATATGATGTTATATATCAACGAATTGTATTGGGTTTTTATTGAGTCTCAGCGGTGTTCAAAGCAGAGTGAACCGTTTGAAAATCAATCAAAAAAGTAAAAAACAGACGCTTTAGGCCTGCCGCGCAGGCCTTTTGTCACCCGGCAACCGGCTAATTGTTTGATTCTGATTAGAAAGTTACTGTGTTTACAAAAAATGGGCTCCAATCAGCCCGCAGCATCCTCTATCCCTTGCCGAACTGCATCGTTGAACTTTTGCAGTTCTGGTGTCGGCTTTGTGCGTCCTAACCTATCGAGAGATTCGAAAAACGTTTTCCTAAGCCCCAGCGCAAGTTCTAGTTGCACACCTCCTTTTGGGTCTGTGCCACGATTACAAATATTGCTCGCCGATTCGCCCTTTAGTTTGGGGTGGGTGTCGGTTTTAAAACCGGAATGTTCAAGTGATGCTTTAATGGCATCCAACAGCGGTTGATTGGTACCACCCAAATAAGCAATTTTATTATCGCTGCCTTCACCGTGAATGGTGACAACAGTTTTACTTGTTTCAACCAATGCCAGACAATCTGGCTCGTCAAAGTTGGTACTGGTGATATGCAAGTCGCTGTTACCGCTGCCCTTCAAGCCTTCGAACAGGGCATACGAATAATTGTCTGCGGCGATCCCTTTGGTTATTTCCGAGGACCCGTATTCGATGCCGCCGCCATGCGGGGCGATAATTACCGTATTGGTGTTTGACTGCTGACGTGTCTCAATTCTATAGTCGGTGTCCTTCTGCTCTACTTCACTCAACGCTTGGTAATTCGGATATATGTCACTCATGGCTGCTCCGGTTTTATAATGGTATCTAGGCCTTAATCTTTTGTTTCCAAAAGATACATTTCTCCAATATAGTCAAAACAAGGCAATTTGCAAGGTCTAAAAAAACCATGGGATTGTTTTTCTAATAAGACTTTTTTAACTCATCATTTTGACATCCATTAATTGCTGTTGTGGTCGCGCTGTCCATAACAAAACATTGCACATGCAACCAAATAAAGAGCAATCAGAGGCCGCTTTAACCGACCTAACGCAAGGAAAGTTGAGCTTTTAGGACAAAAAATATAAGAATAAGACAATCGACTTGTAACCCGTATCGCTTGAAATTAGTATCCACAACCAATGAGACGCCGAGCAGCAAACTCGACATTAATAGTTTTTATGGAGCAGTGGACCTTATGACATTTTCGACCAATTTTAATCAAACATCTTTCAAGCAAACACCTATTCGACGTGCGATTGGTGCAGCCATTAACACCACATTGGTTTCGGCCTGCCTGTTGTCTGGTGTAACACAAGCACAAACTTTTGAGTTTGTTGCCAGCCAAGATACCCACATCAGCCAGAGCCAGTCGAATGTTAATTATGAACACGCGACCCAATTACGTTTAGGCACCAGCGAAAATGTACAACGCATCTTATTGAACTTTGATTTATCTGCTTTGCAAGGTCAAGTGTGGCGTGACGATATTGAATCGGCGATGATCACCCTAAAGGTGAGTGATAACGATGGCAACTGGAGCGAAGACACCACTGGTGATGTCGAAATTCATAAAATTGGTACCGATTGGAACAGCACGAACGCCACCTGGCAATGCGATCAAGACTTGAATTTGGCTAATAGCCAAAGCGATTGTGCGAACCTATGGTCAGGTGCATCTAACAATCTCAGTGCTATTGACAGTGTTGATGTTCAAAATGACACCTCTGGCGTTATTGTGCTGGATGTGACTTCTCAAGTTAAGAGTTTATTTAGCGGCTCTCAAGATGAAGTGCAGAACCAATTAGGTTTTTTGATAAAAAAGGCCGTTGAAAATTCCAATGCCAGTATTGCTTTTGCTGCTGTTGAGAGTGGTTTTGGTGCCAAATTAACGATTAATTCGAGTCGCAGTGTCGACATTAATAGCCCAACAGTTGAATTGGTACAACCAAATAGCCCAGTGATTATAGGTGGCGCATTACAGCCGTTGATCTTCAATTTTGAAGATGACATGTCGGGCGTTAATTTATCTAGCATTACCGTCACCCTTAACGGCAACGACATAACCGACAGTTGCCAAATTACCGCAACATCAGCAGTTTGCACGATGGCAAACATGACAGATGGTCCTCAGTCGGTTGAGGTGTTCATGACGGATAATACTGGCAAGCCTGCGACCCAAACAAAGGATTTTCTTTACTTTGCCTCGACGCAAAGCGGTTTGGCCAGTCATTGGCATAACGGTAGTGGCGTGCCTAACGACGCAGATAACAGCAACGGTGATTATTATCTAGACGTAGACAGCGGCGATATCTATAACAAACTCAATGACGGTTGGAGTTTTATCTCGAATATTAAGGGCGTACAAGGTACCCAAGGCGCGCAAGGTGCTCAAGGCGTACAAGGTGCTCAAGGCGTACAAGGTGTTCAAGGCGCACAAGGTGCCCAAGGTGCCCAAGGTGCCCAAGGCCTAAAAGGCGAACTGGGCCTTAAAGGTGACATTGGTGCACAAGGCGAAATCGGCCTCAAAGGTGACACTGGCGCCCAAGGCGAAATCGGCGTCAAAGGTGACATTGGTGCCCAAGGTGAAATAGGCCTCAAAGGTGACACAGGTGTACTGGGCTTAAAAGGTGACACAGGCACCCAAGGCGTACAGGGATTTACAGGTGAACAGGGTCTTAAGGGAGATAAAGGCGATTCGGGCGATGTACAAGTGGTTATCAACCAGCTTAGTGACTTGGGTATCCTTGATACGGATGGCACCGGTATCGGTGATGCCATTTCAAACAACACTGGCGCAAATCAAGCATTGATTGATCAGCTGATTGCCCTGAACATCTTAAACGCCGATGGTACAACCGTTGGCAGTGCGTTTGATGGCGCTGGTGGTGCAACCAATGGCAGCGGCAACCCAGATGGTTCTGGTTTGGTAATAGGTTCAGGTCAAAGCTGTCTCACTATCAAAGAAGCTGATTATGCCGCGCCCAGTGGCGTCTATACTGTCGACCTTGATGGAGAAGGCACGGGTGAACCTTTTAATGTGTACTGTGAAATGAATGCTCAGGGCGGCGGTTGGATGATGTTTGCCAGCCATTCGGCAACAGCCACCGAATTGCCAGACTTTGCTGCACCGGTTGTGCCTGGCAGTTATAATGTTTTGAACGATGAAAATTGGCGTTTGGCTACCAGCACAATGACTTATGGCATGATGCTTCAAAATAACGCCAAACCGGAAGAGTTGATTGTCTTTGGTCGAGCACATTTGTTGTCTGGTGGTAGCAATGGTTTTGCCCTGTCGGGTGATCGTTCGTTAAGAGATTTTTCGAATAACAAATTATTCCACTTTTGGACAGCGAGCCAAAGCTACAGTACCAGCGTATCATTAACCTACTGTGCCACCAACAGCCAATATTTTTACGAATATGTCGGTCGTCAGGTTAAATTACATAGCTCATTTGCCAAGAACTATTCTTCATGTGCTCAGGTGCCTAACATGCTTTATTATATTAAGTAAGGGATCTGACCATAAAACGCAGGGCTTACGGGTTTAAACTAAACAACCAACGATTGGGTATCGCTCAATTTGGTTGATTTCTGAAGAACTATGGTAGGAGTGAGCTCCAGCTCACGATTAATTGGCGCAGCCAATTTGAATTTGATTGGTCTACGACCAATATCGCGAGCTGGAGCTCGCTCCTACCTAGGATTCCGGCAGTTTTTAATCTAAGGAGTTCAAATCTGTATGATTTAAACCCGTATGCCCTGCCATAAAACGCCTTTAAGGGTAGCGATTTTGTTGAACCAAGCGAGGTTAAAACCTCGCTCATGGCAATTGTCACCAAATAAGACTATATTTTCTGTCAATGACTGTGTCCATGCGAATGGCCCAGCGACCCAATCAAAGGCATAAAATATGAGTGATGAGCCAACGGCCATTGACCCCCAACCAATCATCGAAGAACTCAACACCCTACTGACCAGTAAACCCTTCGCCAAAGCCGAGCGGCTCAAATCGTTACTCAGCTACGTGGTGCACGCCACACTTAACAACGAAACCGACCGCATAAAAGGATATACCATTGGTGTTGAAGTGTTTGAAAGGCCAGCTGATTTTGACCCTCAAATTGACACTGTTGTGCGCGTCACCGCGGTCCGCTTAAGAAATAAACTCAAACAATATTACGAGTCGTTGGCGCAACCTGCCAAGGTGCAGATTGTATTGCCGGTACGCTCTTACGTGCCTGAGTTTATTTTCAATGAACAGCAGCCAGCGCAAGCAGTGGCGACATCACAACAAATATCGGATTCATCTGTGCGCAACAAACCCATCATCGCCCTTGTGACAATGGCCGGTGTTTTGGTGATAGCGCTGGTGTTGATATTCAACTGGCAAACTGGCGAACCGTCCCTTGACGACATAACACAAAACGTTTACAAACTCGAAAATGAGGTCGCCAGTCAGTCGCTGAAGGTAGCCGACAATTATTTTCAAAAAGAAGATTACACCAATGCCGTTTTACATTATCAAAAAGCGGCCAATGCAGCACCACACAACAGTGAGTTATTAAGGCGGTTGGGCAAAAGTAATTTTGCCCTGACCCAATACAACGCTGCCAAAGTCGCTTTTGAAGCAGCTCTTGAAATCGATAAAAAGGTCGATGAACATTCGTTAAAAGTTGCCCAAGACCTTTATCACCTTGGCGTCTATTGCAGGTACACCAAGCAATACCGCCGCGCTCGTCAGTTTTATCTGGATGCCTTGAAGATAACCCGTAAGCACCACAATGTGGCGCTTGATATAGACATATATTATGGCTTGGCGCGAGTGCATACTTTTTTGGCCGACAACAAAAAAGCCAAAGATTACATTGGGCAGGCTTTTGACACTTATCAAACCCTCAATCAACAAAATGGTCAATCCAATCCCGACGAAGGCCGGTTGTTCAGACTTTACAGCACCCGAGGGTTGATTCATAAAAGGCAGGACAACTACGTTGAAGCCATAATCGACATGGTCAAAGCCACTGAACTGGCCACCAGCCATTATGGTCCAGACCATTCCGAAGTGGCCAAGCAGGGTGCCAGTCTTGCCATAATGTATTATATTATGGGTCAACATGGCGAAGCGATGGTACAATTTAAACAGGCACTGAAGGTGACCAAGCAGCTTTTTGGCGGTCAACACTTCACGGTAGCCACACTGTATAACAATATGGCAATTGTTGCCACAGCCCAAAAGCAATACGTACAGGCACTGACCTACCTTGAGCGTTCACGGACCGTCTACGAAAACAGCACCACCAAGTACCGGCTCAATTACGCGCTCAATCTATCCAACGTGGCATCGGTATACCAGTTACAGGGCAAGTTTGATGCCGCATTGGCGCATTTTGAGCAAGCGCTGGTTTTATATATTAGGGACCAAGGTGAAGAACATCAGGATGTAGCAGAATTGTATCAGAGCATTGGCGATATCCACCAACAGCTCGGGGATAATAAAAAGGCAGAGCAATTATATAAAAAGGCAGTGACTGGCTATCTAATTGCGTTGGGTAAAGATCACAAGTACACACTGGCTGCGCAAGCCAAGCTGGCGAATATTGGCGGTACTGGTAAATAAATGGTCTAATTGTGGGCCGGTGTAACGGGCTCACCGCTGGTCTGACCCCAAGTGGCGATATTGACAGGTGACACCACCCTAAAACCCCAAGTGTAACCTTTGATAGTTGTTAACTATCAATAGCTTAAATACTATTATTCACATAGGTGAAAAATCCAAGTTACAGCAAAAATCATTGAATTTCCTCCCTTAAAATCGTATTGGTCACCTCTTCAAGCTTTATTTTCTGCTGTGTAAAGTGCATTATTTAACCAGATAAATACAACTTGTTAACAAAGTTGACATCCCTATAAACCCAGGAGAATCCTATGCAAACCATCAACAATAAAACACTCGATAGCGCTTTGTTGCTGGTAGCCAACATTAATGTGACTTTAGGCAAACATGCTGATTTACAACAATCAGACGCCAAACTCATCGAATTTGGTAGACGAACGGCCAAAGCTTATGGCAACAAAACTTGCGCCGTTGCACTGGTTGAATTGCTTAGGCAGATTAGGGGATAAAAGTCAGAAACGTCAGGGTCAGGTGTATGGTTCTTGAACCAAGATTAATACAGATATGTGCAATGGGTGAAGTTAAAGTCAACCTTTGAATAAATCATTGAGTATTTCTATGGGTCTGGCAATATCTATGCAAATAGAATTTACTTTGCAGGATATTAATATCCTCTAAATACAATATAGGTTTCTGAACTATGACGTTATCCCTTGAAACTTTCACTGCTGTAATGATTGTATCACTATATTTTTTCCTAAATGTAAAATTATCTAAGGAAATCTGGAATTGGGAGCCATCAGCAATAAAGCGAGTTTTATTGGTACTTAATGTTTGGTTAATTCCATTTGTCGGTGTAGTCGTTGCTTATAAATACCTTGATTTAGATTGGTTAATGAAACGGAATAAGCAATCGAAAGACACACAAAATGTTATTAGTGGGGCTTTGCTAGAAATGGACATAATATTTAACCCAGGACAAAAGCATGTTATTGAAGCTAAACAAAAAGAACATATAGAAGTCAATGAAAGTGGTCAACTTCATGCCAGTGACAGGACCGTTTCAAATCACTTAAAGAAAAGTCAAAGTAATCAATCAAGTTAAATCGACCGGGACCCGCGAAAGCTATTGTGTTCCACTGCGTTTAATAAATAGATAACTGATAATACTTTAAATATTATCAACTATTACTTTATGACATTACTAACAGTGCCTATTTACTGGCAGCTTCTGCTAGCAGCGTTATCAGGCCGATTTGAATAGCGAGGTGGCTATCCTTATCCTGCCAGGATTCATTAAGTGAATGGCTATCCTTGCCGATACCGCCACGGCTCATGGTGATCGCTGGCACGCCTATCGAAATAGGCATATTTGCGTCGGTTGACGATACTCTGAGTAAAGGCTTGACCGCGAACTCGTCCATTGCAGCTGCGGCATATTGCACCAGTCTTGAATTGCGATCGCCGCTTGCTACAGGCCGGGTTCCTACCGGTTTCATGTCCACGGTTAGTGCTGGGCCTTTCGACCGCGCTGTATTTTCTTCCTGCAGTGCGTGTTGCACGGCACGTTTGAGCGTTGCATCAAGCTTATCAAGTTTAGACTTTACGCCCGAGCGCATGTCTACCTCCATCCAAGACTCAAACGGAATCGAATTAATCGACGTTCCTCCACCAATTCTGCCAACACTGAAACTAGATTTTGCGCCGCTTGATGTAATGACCGTTGCGCCTTGAGTAAACTTTACCAGAGCACGGCCAAGTGCGTGATGGGGGTTGGCTGTCCCGAATTCACCCCAAGAGTGCCCACCAGGTCCAGCAAAAGTTATACGGTAGCGTTGCGATCCTACACCGCCGTAAACGATTCGTCCTGTACGACCACCATCGATGGCGATCATCGCGTCGATTTGTGGGCCTCCTTTGCCAAAAAGATGCTTAACGCCGCGTAAGTCACCGAGACCTTCTTCACCGACATTACCAATAAACAATATATCAGCGTCGGTTTCTATTTTAGCATGTTGTATTGCACCCAGAACGCCAAGCAAAACCACTAGGCCGCGTGTATTGTCTCCTATTCCCGGAGCAAACAATGTGTCGCCTTTGATGCGAACAGTGACATCTGTTTCAGCCGGAAACACTGTGTCGAGGTGTGCTGTATAGGCGACAACTCGTGTGCCCATTCGTCCTGGCCGCCTGCCAATCACGTTACCGACTTCGTCTATTACAACATCGGTTAATCCACACTCAAGTAGTAGCTTGGCAAATCGTTTCGCTCGCAACGCTTCGCCAAAGGGGGGGGCGGGAATTTCGGTAAGCTCAATGAGATTGCTGCGCAATTCTGCCTTAATAGTGAGAATGTGCGCTAGAGCGTCTTGTACGTGCGGATTTGAAACGAGCGCGGTTATTTGTTGTTGGGCACTGTGGGAAATAGCTACAGATTCTTGGTCAACACTTATCTGGGCTTGTGCATTTGATTCAGCTTGTGCACGTGATGTTATGCCGATAAGAACTAAACATAAAAGGGTTTTTCTGTAGAATGAAACTTGCAAGAATCGGGGCCCTTGGTTCGGACAGGTATCCACATGCATATGCGGTTCACGCACTTCACCCATCGTTGATTCTTTAAACATCTTTACTCCCGTTATGTTGCTAGGTGCCTGTCCGAGAACGGCGACTCTACTGAGGAAAATCCGGATTTGGCCATTTTCCGCGCTTTTTTCAGTTGAATAGTAAAACTATTCGCCTAAAAAAAGCGCGAAAACTGACTCAAACCGGCTTTCCCTCAGGTCGGTCGCAGTTCTCGGACAGACACCTAGTGGCACCATCTGCTGAGTAACCAACAGAGTTTCTTAAAGATGTTAACACCACAATTTTTTAATAACTAACTGATATTTCTTTATCCATTCAAAACATCACCAAATCTCGACACTGAATTCGTACGACCCAATCGATATGCGAGACATCTTATACCCATCACCTGGATTGATGGAATCAGAAAGCTCCGCTAGAAATTAATCCCAAATAATTTATTATTGTCGCCGTACATTTCAATCATACCTTCGAAGCTAAAACCTAGCTTTTCAAGCAAACCAGAGGAGCGCAGATTATCGACTTTAGTAACCGCTATTACTCGATTTAATCCGTAGTCATGATTAGCACTTTTTAGCACTGCCGAAGCAGATTCTTTTGCGTAACCCATAGACCAATGTTGTTTTAGAAAGGAATAACCTAAATCGGCATCTTCTAATATTGCTCTTTTAAGCAGACCGCACATTCCAATGGGTTCTGCTGTTTCCTTTAATTCCACCAGATATAAACCGAAACCAAATTCCTGATAAGTTGCTATTGGGCCATCGTTCAAATATTTTATCGCATCGTCTATGGTTCGTACTTTTTTGTCTTCTATATTGGCGATAAATGAAGGCTCATTCAAAAGATGAATAATAAACTCAGCATCTTTTTTCGAAAAATGTCTAATACGTAACCTGTTCGTTTCACAAATAATCATGATATACCTCTTTATAAACTTTATTGCGACTGTCTAAAACAGCAACTAAATATTGGAGAAGTTCGATTATTGCTCTATACAACGCATGAGGTAAAATGATATATACTAACGTTAATATTAGTTATACTAATAATAAGATGGTCAGACTATGAATAAATCCCCACCTCTTAAGGCTATTCAATATTTTTCAACCACGGCTCGTCATTTGAGCTTTAGTAAAGCAGCGGAAGAGCTGTGCGTCACGCAAAGTGCCGTCAGTCACCAAGTGAAATTATTAGAAGAGTTTTTTAACAAGAAACTTTTAATACGCCAAGGCAAGCGAATATCCCTAACTCAAGAAGGTGACGATTTAAATTCTGTCGTCAGGGACAGTTTACAGCGTATAGAAACAGTGAGTAACCACATTCTTAAAGAGCCTGAAACGCATTTAAAAATAATAGCCCAGACCTCAATAGCCACCGAATGGCTTGCCCCAAGAATATCATCGTTTAAGCAGTCATTCCCTGATATCTCATGTTATCTAACCATGGAATCTATGGCAGCAAGTTTTGACGCACAGGAATTTGATATTGTCATAGGTACATGGCCTACGCCCGATAACTTCGTATCTAAAAAATTAAGGGATGAATATTGGTTCCCAGTATGTGCGCCATCGCTTAGTTCTAAAATTAACGTCAATCAGAGTGCCTCTATTTTAACGCTACCTTTATACTCCTCTGAAAATGGAGAAGATTGGCAACTATGGATGCAAAGACAACAACTGAGACGTCCGGCAATCACCAAAGTTGAGCATTTTGGCCTAGCCTTACTAGCCACTAAAGCCGCATTGAGTGGACAAGGTGTTGCATTGAGTAACCAATTTTTGGCAGAAGATTTAATTAAACAGGGAAAGTTAGACTCGTTTCCTCAATGGCGATATCAGCTACCCTGGGGACAGTATCATGTGCACTATCGTCAAGGCAGTCATTATTCTAATGCCGTTCAATATTTTGTGGAATGGTTGCAGTTACAAATCAGTAGCGATAGAAGATCTCAATGTTAGGCGTAATTTAGCTATTGTAGTGGCACTGTTAATTTTGCCACCTGATTAGAGGATTCTATGGCGGAATGGGGGCGAAAGCGAGTCGGGAATTGACGACAAAATATCGGCAAAACTGAATCAGTTTAATCCTCCGCGGTAGTCAACAGGCTGAACAGTTCATTTTTTGCAAAAACGCCTTAGAATTTCTCGTGTAAAACCACAATCAATCTAGGCTTGGCCAAACACAGGGTTTGCACGCTTAGGGCGAATCGCTCTCAAGCTAAAACGTTCATAGCAAATAATAACAAAAGCAGGTATTCGGATCTTTATCCGGCCCGGAGGTGGAGTGTCATGGATGACCGACACTAGGGTAAGGCGCTTGTGAACCGGTAAATGCAGGCGCATATTTACCTGGGGCCCAACCGCAACGGTGCATTCGAACGCAACCTCTTTTTTAAACCATCCCCCCCCCAATTTTTACAAAACATGGCTCTCAAAACAATCTTCTTAACCACCCATTATGATCGGCACAAATATGCTGCCCGCATATAAATACCCGCCTTCATTGGGGGTTAAGTGGCGTCATTGGTGGGAATACCGCTTAACTCAGCGATTTGCCCTACACTCGGGTTTTCTGTAAAAAATAGCGTCATATTTATAAAAATTTAATGTAATGAAGACGTTAGGTTTTCATTGAATTTAAAATAGGAAAAAATTATGAAGCATATTGGTATTTCAATTGTTCTGCTGCTTTGCGTACTAACGATTAGTAGCAAAAGTTATAGTCAGGATACATTTTTAGCCCCCCAAGGCCCTTATATTGGGCAAAACCCTCCAGGCTTGACGCCTGAAGTTTTCGCCCCTGCCATTGTTTCGACAGAACATCGTGACTGGGGCGGTAACTTCACACCCGACATGAAAGAGTACTACTTTGGTAGGAGAAACACCAAAAGTGGAAAAGTGTCGAAATTTGTTTTTAAATCCGTGAATAATCAATGGCACGAGTCAGCAGTGGCACCCGGGGTGGGTGGGTCTATCTCGCCTGATGGTAAGACTATGTATTCTGGCAATCGATATAGCGAGCGCACCGATGATGGTTGGTCAGCGTTAAAAAGTTTGGGTGCCCCTTTTGAGGATATCCACATAATGCGCCTTACGGCGTCTTCGAAAGGAACCTATGTTTTTGACGAAAGGAGTAGCGATGGCAATGGTGTTATTCGTTATTCACGACTGGTAAACGGCAAGCGTGAAGCACCGAGACCCTTTAGTAAAGAGATAAACACGGGTAAATGGACCGCTCACCCCTTCATTGCTCCAGATGAGTCTTACATTATTTGGGATAGTGAAAATGACGGCGGATATGGTGATAGTGATATGTATATCAGTTTTCGACAGCGAGATGGCTCATGGGGCGGGGCCATTAACTTCGGGGATAAGATAAACACAGATGGTGAGGACGGTGGAGGATACGTAACGCCAGACGGAAAATATCTTTTCTTTTGCCGACGTTGTAGCCCACCCAATTTTGAAATAATGTGGGTGGATGCGCAGATTATTGAGACCCTTAGGCCCAAGCTATAAACCCTAATTTTGCCTTAAGCAGAGGCATTTATACCAATGAGATTAAATAACTGGTCTGATTTTGGGCAGGAAAAATAAGCAG
>JABSOG010001179.1 GCA_013216025.1 Algicola sp.
GCCGGGAGGCCAGGGTTTCATCAAAAAAGTCAAAATCGGTGTAACCGAGAATATTTTGCTATTTTCGCCCTAGGGCCTTAGCAAAATACTCATTGGTGAGGATGTACCGGCCTGTTTTGTCTGTTATACAGATCACCGAGTTAACCCCGTTGATCAATGCTTTGAGTGTTTCTCTGGTGGAGGGGAAATAACTGAAAACTTCATCGGCGTCGTCCGCTGAATCGACGATAGACTGCGCAACCTCATTGCTGACATCATTGATATGAATGGCAATTCGGCCCTGTTCATCGTAACAAAGTTCGACCTCCTGCGCCGAATCGACATACTCGACCAGTTGATGAAATTGCAGTTTTTTATTATTCAGTTTTTTATTGCTCATCGTTCCTTAAAAGGGGTACCTGAAATGTCTGCATAACTGCAGATAATAATGGCAGGAAATTCGTAAAACTCCAGTGGTGAATTTGATATTGGCAGAAATTGCTAAAAAAAACAGAGGAAATATCCCCCGCCACCAAATAATGGCGAGGGCTTTGATTGATTATTGAGCGGCTTCACGTTTAGCGATAAAAACCAGCGCAGTATCAATACGGCTAAGGACAGTATCTTTGTCGATAAGTTCGAGCGTAACATCGAGCCCTGGTGAATTACCTGACCCGGTAGCAGCAACACGCAATGGCATACCGACTTTACCCATGCCCACCTCAAGCTCATCAACAGTGGCTTGTATCGCACTTTGAATCGCCTCGGCATTCCAATCACTAAGCGCTGCTAATTTTTCTTTAACGCTCAACAAAGGTTGCTTAGCAACAGGCCGCAAATGTTTCTTGGCGGCTTTTTCATCCAACGCATCAAAATGTTCATAAAAATAACGACTGATCTGCACCATTTCTTTTAAGGTTTTAACTCTGTCACCCTGAATCGCAATCAACTGCGCCAAAGACGGCCCATTGCTCACATCTACGCCCTGATCGTCCATGTGCCATTGCAGATAGCCGGCAACGTGCTCAGCGTCTAAAGATTTGATGTAGTGCTGATTCAACCAGTTTAACTTTTCGGTGTTGAAGGCTGAAGCCGACTTGCTGACTTCTTCAAGTGTAAACAATGATTTCATTTCATCAAGCGTAAACACTTCTTGATCGCCATGTGACCAACCGAGTCTAACCAAATAATTCAGTACGGCCTCAGGCAGATAACCGTCATCACGATATTGCATAACACTGACTGCGCCATGACGTTTTGACAGCTTTTTACCATCATCACCCAAAATCATCGACACATGAGCGTATTCTGGGATTGGCGCATCCAAAGCACGTAAAATATTGATTTGACGCGGGGTGTTGTTGATATGGTCTTCACCACGCACAACATGAGTCACATTCATATCCCAATCGTCGATCACCACGCAAAAGTTATACGTTGGCGTGCCGTCAGTACGGGCAACGATCAAATCATCTAACTCGGCATTGGCCACTTCGATTGGACCACGGATATTGTCGTTGAATACCACAGAGCCATCAAGCGGATTTTTGAAACGAATAACATGAGGCTGGCTTGCATCAATTTGCTCAGCACTCAAATTACGGCAGCAACCATCATAACGGCGTTTTTCGCCGCGGGCTTCTTGACCGTCCCTTAATTCGTCTAAACGTTCTTTTGAACAGAAACAACGATAAGCTTCGCCTTTTTCAAGCAACACACCTACCAATTCCTTATAACGGTCAAAACGCTTGGTTTGATAATAAGGGCCTTTATCCCAGTTCAATCCCAGCCATTCCATGCCTTCAAGGATGGCATCAACAGCATCCTGGGAAGAGCGTTCAATATCGGTGTCTTCAATACGCAGCACAAACTCGCCGCCCATGCGCTGGGCGTAAAGCCATGAATAAAGGGCAGTACGGGCACCACCAATGTGAAGATAGCCGGTCGGGCTTGGAGCAAATCGAGTCACTACAGACATAATCAAAACCTGATAACAAAAAATTGGCGCTATTGTACAATAGCGTCACAAAATTGCACCATTGAGTTGTTAATCGACCATCAAAAAAGCCAATTGATTATTTATCCGTCAGTCAGTTAAAAATATTAAAATAATGGGTTGACTGTAAATCCAATAGCCCTATACTAGCGCTCCACAAATGCAGAGGATGATTAGCTCAGTTGGGAGAGCATCGCCCTTACAAGGCGAGGGTCACTGGTTCGAGCCCAGTATCATCCACCACTGCAAATGTGAAGTAGAGAGCATCGCGCTAAACCTGATGCAAGGCGGGGGACATTGGTAAAAGCCCAGTATCATCCA
>JABSOG010001180.1 GCA_013216025.1 Algicola sp.
CGGGATAACTATAAACACCCAGCTTTTCTAACCGCGTCTTCCACAAGGGGTTAACCCTAAGCACCTGCACCAACTGCTGCGTACGCCGAAAAATCAACGCCTGCTGCATATCACCATCAAGCTCGGCAAAGGGTCTGCCAAAGCGTTGTTCGCACTCAGTGATTTTACTCAAAAACGACGGCAACTTTAATACATCGTCTACCGTGGCAGGATGCATCTCACCCGTGGGAATAAGCTTTTGCACAAGGGCATTAATTTGTTCTTGAGTCATTTTTTTGTTTTTCCGTGTGGTGGTTTTGTGCCGCTATGCAGTGTAGCCAACTCGCGTGTTGTGTCAATCAAGTCGTTAGGGATTGATGATGCCTCTGGCCCCTTGATTTTAGCACTTTGATTTTATGGGATTTATTTGACTTTCAAGATCTCTGACCCCATCTGACCTTCCAGCAAAATAATCCTGCATCCGTTTCATCGCAATCTCAAGGTTTTCATAACTATTACCATATGAAAGCCGAATATGGCGTTCATCCCAAGGTACCACTGCAATATTGACTTTTTCGAGCAACGCATTGGCAAGCTCAAAGGCATCCAATGGCGCGTCAGTGACATCAATAAAAATGTACATGGCTCCTTGCGGGCGAACAAAGCTGATTTGCGGTATCTTTTGTAACTGTTCAATCATCAAACGACGGCGGCGGTCGCACTCTTCGACCATGGCCAGTGTGGGTTGTTGTGTACCCTCAAGTGCCGCCACCCCGCCCCACTGGGCAAATGTGGTCGCACAGACGACCGAGTTTTGGTGAATGCGAATGATGGCGTCAACCAACGGGGCATCACCGCCAATATAACCGAGCCGCCAGCCGGTCATGGCATGGCTTTTTGAAAATCCATTAAGAGTGATGGTGCGTTCGCGCATCCCGGGCAATGCGCCAATGCTGACATGTTCGCAGTTGTCGTAAATGATTTTTTCGTAGATTTCGTCTGAGATCACCAACAAGTCATTGTCTATAGCAAAATCGGCAATGTGCTGCAAAGTTTGGCGGTTGAATACGACACCGGATGGATTGCCCGGCGTGGTGATCACCACCATTTTGGTTTGCTGGGTTTTGGCCGCAATCAAATCACCCATTTGCGGCTGATAATCGTTTTTAGCATACACCGGCACGGTCACTGTGGCGGCCCCGGCCATTTGCGCTGCCGATTGATACGCCGGAAAAATGGGGGCCATGATCAGCACTTCATCACCCGGGTCGAGCAACGCCAACATGGTTGCTACAATGCCTTGGGAGACCCCGTTGGTGACGATTATTTCGTTTTGTGGGTCGTAGTCTAATTGATTGTCGGCGCTAAATTTGGCCGATATGGCTTCGCGCAGAGGCATAATGCCGTAATTTGAGGTGTATTGGACCTGACCGTCGTTTATCGCCTGTTGGCAGGCTTGTTTGATGTGCTGTGGGGTATCAAAATCTGGACTGCCCACTTCTAAATGAATGATGTCGGCACCGGCTTTTTCAAGCTTGGTGACCCGCTCTAACATGGTGCGAATAGCAGAAAACGGGATCTGCGCCATGCGTTTAGCAATTGGACGCATTAACGTCTCCTTTTACACGGCTTCGCTGGTAATGGTTGATACTGAGCACTGATCTTTACACAGCTTTTTACACAGAAGGTGTTGCCCGCTTTTACGTATTTCATCAAATAACTGATTGACATGATCCAATGTTATCTCATGATTCATAAAGACCACCCGCAGCGCTGCCACACCATCAATGTCGACTTTAGAAATAAAGAATTTGCCCGCCGCGCGGGTGTGGTTCCTCAGCGCAACCTGAAACTCGCCGATGTTGTCTTGTGACAAATCACTTGGCAGCTGTTCTGGTAAGAAACGAAAACACAAAATATTGGCCTGTGGTTGATGTAACACGTCAAAATCTGACTGGCTTTCAAGTAAGTCATATACGCGGCTTGTAAGCTGACACAGATATTCGATTTTTTCGGCAAATAATGACCGGCCATAAATCATCCAACATACCCACAGGTTCATGATGAGCGGGCGTTTGGTACATTCGAAATTTCTTGATGCGCTGTCCATTTCGCTATACATATCAGGTTCTTTTTCAAACACATAACTGGCATTTTGAGCAAACGCCCCTTCGCTTTTTCGCTTGTCTTTGTAAAACAACAAAGTACACATTGCAGGCATAAACAGCATTTTATGGGCATCTAATACAAACGAGTCGGCCTGTTCAATACCGGTTAATTTGTGACGTAATTTGTCGCTGACCAACAAACTAC
>JABSOG010001181.1 GCA_013216025.1 Algicola sp.
CATGTTCAATAGAGGAGATTTTTCGCTGGACGCTGAACAGGGGGGAATTCACCACTTTAAGGGTAAACGATGAAATGCCGATATCGTGCTGAATTATCGCGGCGATGCGTTTTAGACTGAGTTCTTCACTGTCCATTTCTTGTTGCAATTGGTTGAGCATATCCGGGCGCGGCGGAATGGTAAAGTTTGAAAGGGAACTTCTGATTGCTTGCATATCAACGGGTTTGGCCATTATTGCTTACCTGAATGGTTAGATTATCAAATACACTGTCTATATTTTAGTCCAGAAATTTTATAACGCCCAATTCAATTCGGTAAAAACTATAGCGAGTTGAATCATCGTTGTAGTGTGCATTCCATGCACAAAAAACTCACTGTCGAAGCTCGTCATATTAGCCCCTTCTTTCTTGACAAATTTATGATGGAGCGTATAAATACAAAAAAGACATTGAAAGCATAACAAATTGAAATTTCCTCCTGATCTTACAAAAATAACCCAAAATCCCTTTTTTAGCCTGATCCACTTTTTGCTCGTCATGCTGTTGTTGATTGCATTTAGCTTCGACCTTTACGACATGACTCAAACGACTTGGTTGTCTTTTGAGTTTTGGAGCGAAGGCGAAAAATCAAAATCAGTTGTGATGAGAAACTTAGGTTTGCTGATGGTGGCCATTGCAGGTTTCTTCATTGCCATTTTTCGTGGCATTGTTGCTGTTCGTAACACTCAAGTTGCTCACCGTAACAGCGAAATTGCGGAAAAGACCCAAGTTACGACTGCATTTACCGCGGCTATTGAACAGCTTGGCAATGACGGTTTGAGTATTCGGCTCGGCGGCATATATGCATTAGGACAAATTGCACAAGACCACCCAGAGCAATACAAATCAGTTGTTTCCAATACGCTTCAAGCATTTATTCGCAGCACGTCATATCACGGCAAATCACATATAGAAAATAACAATGAAGCTGAAGCTGGATGGATTGCACATCAAGAGGCGGAACAAGAGAAAAATGCTCATTTAATGCATGAAGAACAAGAGCAACACTGGCAACAAGATAGTCAAGAACAAGAATATTCTAACTTTTTACCAAACGAAACAGGTGAAGATATTAGTGCTGCATTAATGACTATTGGGCAATTGAAAATACAACGTGCCAAGTTACCCAATACATTTTTGGTAGGGGCAGATTTGCGAGGCTGCTTTTTGCAAGGTGTTAATCTAAAGTTTGCAAAGCTGGATAATGCCAATCTAGCAATGGCCGATTTGAAATATGCCGACTTGAGCAATGCCAATTTGCAAGGCGCATTCTCTTTGGGAGCTAACTTAAAGGGCTCCCTATTTAAAGGAGCTAAATTGGACAGAGCTGATTTCCGGGCGGTATCAGGTCTTACCTTGGCTATGATTGTTAGTGCAAAATCTTGGGAGGGTATTGAATTGGATGACTACCTTGATAAGCAATTGTCTGACTATATGGAGAAAAACAATCTCAATTGACCATTTTTCAATTTTATGCAACTAAATATAGTTGCTATTGTGCGCGATTCTCTTATACTCAAATAAAATAAACCAGAGGTGAAGCATGGGCAAACATGACAAACTGGTAGCCAAATTCTTGGTAGCAACCTCAGGATTTAAATGGAATGAACTGGTTAGCTTACTCATCGGTTTAGGTTACAGCCTATTAGAAGGCAGTGGTTCACGAGTTAAATTCGACAATGGTGACCCTGAACAGCTAATCAATGTGCATCGGCCACACCCCGGAAACGAATTGAAGGCTTATGCACTTAAGCAGATCAGAGACAAATTATTAGACTATGGATTGATTTAATCATGCAAATGTTAAAATACAAAGGTTATATAGGGTCGATCGAAGCCAGTGTTGAAGATGGCGTATTGTTTGGTAAGTTAGAATTTATCCAGCCCCTGATTAATTATGAAGGTGAGACGGTTGCCCAGTTAAAGGCCGCTTTTGAGGAAGCAGTTGATGATTATCTGACTTACTGTGAGTCACAAAGTACAGAACCAGCCAAACCTTGCAAAGGGTCGTTTAATGTCAGAATTGGTCACGATCTACATCTATCGGCCATGGTGACAGCCAAAGAACAAAATATTAGCCTTAATGATTTTGTTAAAAAGCAAATCGAAAGAGCGGTTGCTTAAACATAGGCGAGGTTTCACCCTCTCTTCAATTTAAATGTCTACCCATGTGTCCACCTATGTGTCCGCCCCGTGTAAAGAGTGTAACACCCGGACAAACACGGACACACCATCTGTCCATTCGGACA
>JABSOG010001182.1 GCA_013216025.1 Algicola sp.
TCCGATTGTTGTATGGTTGCGTCAATCCACAGCTGATGCGCACTGGTGCGGGTGTAATATTCTTCTACGTTGTAAAGCCCTTCGCCTTGCTCGTTATTTCTTTGATGTGAACTCACGCCTGCCACTTTGTAACCTGTGGGGGTATTGACTAAGGCTGGCCCGCCACTGTCTCCCGGCCCGCTTATGCCTTCGAGCTGCAGGGCATTGTTGTCAGGGGCATCAAAATCAAATTTCAGCCAAAGTTTAGAGGTCTCTTCAATAATGTTTTCGGCGTGATTTAACACACTCGACCCGCCAGTAATGCCCACTTTGCCATTGCCGACATCGCCATAGCCCACAAACCAAACATGCTGATTGGTTTCATCTGTTTTGGTGTAAATGCCGGTTGGCGTCACATCGGTTACTGGGCGGTCGAGCTTTAACAAAGCCATGTCGTGGCTGAGGTTACGTTCGTTATATTGCGGGTGCGACACAATAAACTGTACTGTATATTGTTGGCCTTTAATGGTCAGGGCTTGCTTGCCCGGCATATAATCGGTTCCATGGGCTGCAGTTAATATCCATTGGGGATGAATTAATGTGCCGGTCAAAAAATCTAGGTTTACAACACTGGGGTATTGCGCGCTTTTAACTTCATATTGTTGGGGTTTTAGATCGTGTCGCATGACAATCGCATTGCTGCTTATCGATGTACACAGCAGTGCTGTTGCGAGCAGGATAAATCGTTTCATATAGCCTCAGGTGTTTATTTAAATGCAGACAGGCTTTATGATTGAAATCAGTTAAAATAGCCAGAGCAGGGCACTTAACAACTTATATCTTTTGGCTATCCTAAATCTATCACGGTGTAATCTATTGAAAAACAAACAAATTAATTTCCGAGTTATAAAGTGAGCGAAAAACTCACTGCCGCTCAATTGATGGCTTCACCTTTTACAACCGGTGCACTGAAGGTCAATTTTAGTCAAAATAGGGTAGTTTTTCACGACTGTGAGCTGGTATTACAACCCAAGGTATTAGAGCTTTTGGTGCTGCTTTGTGCCGCGCAAGGTGAAACACTCTCTAAGCAGGTTTTGGTCGATTCGCTATGGCCAGACACAGTCGTAGGGCCAGATTCGTTGGCCAACACCATGGCTAGATTACGTAAAGCATTGAATGATGATGCCAAAAATCCAACCTTTATCGCGACGGTTCAACGCAAGGGATATCGATGGTTACAGGAGGTTGAATGTGCTGAAAAACCAGAGGCTAAACCTGAACTTAAACAAGAGCCCAAGAATAAACGCCCACTAACAACATACTTGATACTGGCAGCGAGTGTTGTCTGTGTGGGGTTGATTTGGTTGTTTCTCATTAAACCAGCACCTGAACCACAACCAGCAACATTTCCATTTCCTGATTTGAAGATCCAAAAATTGCCCGAGGGCGGTTATGAAATAGAAGTGGGTATTGAAGGTGAGTTAACCCAAGAGCGAAAAGCGGCGATGTTAAAGGAGCTTAAACGCATCACCGGCGAAGAACATTCAGGCATGGAGTTTACTGTCGATCCGGTTGACCCGAGTTATGCCAAGTGTGACCCGGCAAAGGGCAATGCAGCAAATAACCCCAAGTGCCAAAAGTCTAGGCCGCCTGTTTAAAGAAGTTTGGAGCCATTTACCTAGCCAACTCAAACTCAACTTTACGCTGACTCATATCCACGCCAACCACCTCAATGGTGAGCTTGTCGCCCATGCCAAAGGTGCGATTACTGTGTTTGCCAACCAAATTTTGATTGCTGGCATCAAAGTGATAACTGTCTTTATCGAGCGCAGTGATGTGGATCAAACCTTCAATACGGGTGTCTTCAAGCTCTACAAATACTCCAAAATTGGTGACTGCACTGATCACGCCGTCAAATTCGTCGCCGATAAAATCTTGCATGTATTCACATTTTAACCAGGCTTCTACATCCAAGCTGGCTTTGTCAGCTCGACGCGATGCTTGCGAACAATGCTCAGACAGGTTCTGTATTGTCTGTGCGGCGTAGGGGTAGCTTTGCGCACGCTTGAGCTTCTTTGCCGTTTTGATGCGAACAACCGGGCTGGATTTAAATCCGATCACCGATTTGAGCATCCGGCCCAGCGATCCACCAAGGTGCTTTTGGCGTATCTCTGAACGAATGGCACGATGCACCAATAAGTCAGGATAGCGACGAATGGGCGAGGTAAAGTGCGCATAAGCCGAATAGGCCAAGCCAAAATGTCCTTGATTGTCGGGGCTGTAAATCGCCTGACTGAGCGAGCGCAAT
>JABSOG010001183.1 GCA_013216025.1 Algicola sp.
ATTTCTCGCGTTACTAACGCCACGATATCGATCGTCCATGCCATAGATGGTGGTATTGTATTGATCGTGTGAACGCAATGATTGCAAAGTATAAAGTGGCTGTTTGTTATTTTGTAGCTCGTCTAATTTGTCTTTTGAGATATTGATAATACTTGTTGGTAGACAATTAGCAGAAAACAAAGCTTTTTCTTGCGCATTGTGCCATTTTAATTGTGCAGCACTGTTACCAAGATAGAAGCCACCTGGTTGTTCAAGCTGTAGATTAAAATCGGTAAATCCTGGAATGGCTTGTTCGATCAAGTCACGAATTAAGTCGTAATTTCCTTTTAGCTGTTGCCAGTTAATGGTGCTGTTAGTTCCGCCGTTAGTCTTACCTTTAGTTAAGGTTGCCTCAGCGATATCGGCGACAATGGCAGTTTCAGAGTGCATTGTATTTGCTAGGGGCACAACGTTACCTTGCGAGGCATGCACCATGCTAAAAGTATCTTCCACGGTAATAAACTGCTCTCCCGTGGCTTGGTTATCTATTTCGGTACGGCCTAAACAGGGCAGGATCAGTGCGTCTTGACCTATACATAAATGGCTACGGTTGAGCTTAGTGCTTATTTGCACATTCAACTCGGTATTCTTTAACGCTTGATGGGTTTGCTTGGTATCGGGTGCGGCTTGGGCGATGTTTCCACCTAAACAAATCAATACCTTACTGGTTTTCTTTAGTAAAGCCGTTAACGCATAATAAACGTTATGACCTTTTTCTTTCGGTAATGGCGTATTAACGGCTTGAGAAAGTTGCTCGATAAATGCGGCGGTTGGTTTTTCATTGATGCCCATGGTGCGATTACCTTGCACATTGGAATGACCACGAACGGGACATAAGCCGGCGCCTTGTTTGCCAATATTGCCAGACAACAATTGTAAGTTAACAATTTCTTGAATGGTAGCGACAGAATGTTTGTGTTGAGTGATGCCCATTGCCCAGGTACAAATGACCTTATCTGCGTTCAAAAACACCTCAGCAGCTTGCGACAACTGTTCAAATGATAGCCCTGATTGTTGTTCAATTAGTTGCCAAGAGGTGTCGTTAACTACTTGCCGATATTGCTCAAAATCTTGGCAGTGCTCGGTAATAAAATCATTATCGATTATGGCTGGCTCGCTGTTGGCTTTGTGCTCAGCGTTACGGGCGAGAATAATTTTAACCATGCCGCGAACGGCCGCCATATCACCACCGAGTTTTGGGGTGAAATAAGCATGGCTGATAGTCGTTGCTTTAGAGGTCAATAATTCTATCGGGTCTTGCGGGCTAGCAAAACGTTCCAGTGCCACTTCTTTTAAATTGTTAAAGCTCACTATTTTGCAGCCGCCGCGTGCGGCCTTACGCAAGGCATTCATCATCCTAGGATGATTGGTACCTGGATTTTGGCCAAAAACAAATATGGCATCGGCATGGTTAAAGTCGTCTAATACTACCGTGCCTTTGCCAATGCCAATGGCTTCATTTAAGGCAACACCGCTGGCTTCGTGACACATATTTGAACAGTCAGGGAAATTATTGGTACCAAAAAGTCGGCCAAATAATTGATAGAGGAACGAGGCTTCATTGCTGGCGCGACCGGAAGTATAAAACTCTGCTTCATTGGGCGAATTTAAGCTGTTAAGTTTATCGGCTATTAGTTGATAGGCATCTTGCCAGTCAATAGGCTGGTAATGATCAGTGTCTTTATTGTATCTCATCGGCTGTGTTAACCGACCTTGGTACTCTAACCAATAATCACTTTGTTTTTGTAACTGACTGACACTGTGCTGGGCAAAGAACTCAGCATCAACTTTTTTACTGGTTGACTCCCAAGCAATGGCTTTGGCGCCATTTTCACAAAACTGCAGTAAACCTTCTTTTTCATCACCCCAAGCACAACCGGGACAATCAAAGCCTTTATCCTTATTTGCTCTTAATAAGTTTTTGACATTAGTCTGCGGTTGTTGGCTTTGAATAATGTGTTTTAAGGTCGAGGTTAATGAGGAGAAACCACCGGCTTTATTGGGTTTTTTACTAAAATGCTTAGACACAAAATTCACCTTAAAATAACTACGCAGACCATTGAAAAATTCAACTGATATTCATTGGTATTATATACCCATGTTACTTCAAAGTGCAGGATTCAGCTGAAATTAGAAACGTCTTTAGGTAATACATTGATTGAAGAGAATAGTTATTCTCGGCAACTGCGTCCTGCGTTGCCCTAATATCCCACATCCGTGTGGGAATATTGTGAAATCAATAAC
>JABSOG010001184.1 GCA_013216025.1 Algicola sp.
TTGGGGTTGTAAAACGACACCACAAAATCGCCCGTGCCGCAGCTGTGAATGCGTTTTTCGATGGTTTCCCATGGGGTTAATAAGTCAGACAGCGAGATAGTACAAAAGTCGTGACCCAACATGGCCCCTGCCCGGCTTGCACCTGCTTGCATGGCAGATATGCCCGGGATCACTTCTATATCAACGTCTAACCATTCAGGTTTTTGCTCTAGACCTTGCAGTTGTCTGTCGAGTAATTCGAACACCAAAGTTGCCATGGCATAAATACCGATATCGCCGCTTGAGATCAGCGCTGTGGTTTTGCCTTGGCACACCAAATCTAACGCCAATCGGGCGCGGTCGATTTCTTTACCCAAAGGTAAATCGTGATGGATTTTACCGTCACATACTGTGCCCAGTAAATCTAGATACAAACCATAGGCCACCAAATCACTGCTGTTTTCGATGGCTTTTAGGGCTTTGGGCGCAACCAAATCGATGTCACCGGGTCCGGCGCCTACTACATAAAGTTTTGTCATAAGTTCTGCTGTTTTAAAGGATACGTTCGAGCAATAGCACAAGTTGCCTTTGCCGATTTATGTTTGTTTAATATCAGTTCGGCATCACTGCCAGTTATCTGCTTTGCAGCAAACAAAGCGGCCGACTCTGCCACGCCATAAACACCAACAACGCTGTAGACATAGTCTGACTTGGTGCTCAACTGCGACTCTACTGTGGCGAGTTGCCCTTTGTTCCATGTGCAAAAAGGTGTGTCGTAAACATTAGCCAAATCAATTAAACCTTGTTCATCTGCTTTAATATCAATGCTGTTGATGCTGCTGATTTGGTCTATGGTTAGGTCGTATTTGTTCAAGCAAACTTGCAATAGTTCGTCTAAATCTTGCTTAGAGCAATGTCGCTCACAACCCATACCGACCGTGTAAACTGGCGACAAATAAGGCTTTGCTGTGGTTATCACCAATTGTGCAGCCAACAAATCAGACACCTGCAAAGCCCAGTCGTTGGCACCGCCTTCGTGACCCGACAATAAAGGGATCACAAACTGCCCCGCTTCGTCTAACACCAACACTGGCGGATCGACGTTTTTAGATTCAAGCACCGGTGCCAATGTGCGCACGGCAATGCCTGTCGCACAGATTAAAATCAGCCTGTCGCCAGCCTTAAAAGCCTGTTGCAGTTTTTCGGTGAAGGGTTTGGGTTTAAACCACAACTCACAATTATCTGTCAGCTTTTGTTCAAGCACTTGACCTAGTTTTAGCCCCGCGTTTGTTAACGCGACTATTCGAATCATCGCTTTTCTCCTGACCTGTTGGTCACTAAAAACAGTGAAAAATACGGTCCTGCTTCGTTTGGTAACTTGCTAACATCACGTTCGATAAATTGCTCGTCACGCCCGATATATTCTAAATAACTTGCGTCCTCAAGGCGGTTTGTGTCATTCAAGGCAGATAAAATGCGTTGACGTGACTTACCCGCTTTCATAATCGCCACGCTGTTGTGGTTTATTAAGGTATCTCTTAATCGCTCGTCACTGTGCCTGCCACTTACCACCGCAAAAGAGTCTGTGAGCTTGGTTAATGGTGTAGGAATGCTCGCCGCCGCTGCGTTAATTGATGTAATGCCCGGCACCACTTCACAGACGAATTCAGCCTGAAGGCGTTCGAGTAAATAGGCAAAAGAACCGAAAAACAGCGGGTCGCCTTCACACAAAAACACGACGTTTTTACCGCTATAAAGTTGCTGTTTGATGCGTTCAGCAGCTTGATCATAAACCTTGTCGGCTAGGGTTCGGTCTTTACTCATGGGCATCAACAGCGGTATTTCGAACGCAGCCCCGGTGACTGCCTCCCCAGCAATCATTCTGGCCTGGGACACGTTGTCGTCGTTGACCAAAAAGCTGATCACATCAGCTTGCTGAATAAGTCGAAAGGCTTTTAAGGTGAGCAATTCAGGATCGCCCGGTCCAACGCCTACACCGATAAGCTTGCCCGTTACAACGGTCTGATTATTTGCTGTCATATCAACTCTTGCTGAATTTAAATAAGGTGACTGGCAAGTTGGGTTTGTACATCAATTGCCCTGCCAATGTGGTGCCTTTGCTTACGGCGATTTGTAGGGTTTCGACTGGAGTTGATGCCCCCTGTCCTTCCAAAAGAGCGGCAAACTTTAACAGCTGCATTTTGCTGTTTTCGGTGACGCAACTGGCCACCAATAAACCGCCCTCAGGCAGTTGTTGCCAACTCATGTTTAACAGTTGCGCCATTTCGCCATCACTGCCACCA
>JABSOG010001185.1 GCA_013216025.1 Algicola sp.
AGCGGTATTTCGTTCGGCGTTATCAAGTTGGGTGAAGGTGCGTAAATCTTGCACTATGGTTTTAATCCTGTCAGACCCGTCTTTGATGGTGCTTATGTGTCCGTCCATGGGGGCAAACTGCTGCTTAAAGCTGGCGAGCATATCGTCGTCGGCATCGTCACCGGCTAACTCAATGAAAAACTGTAATGCTTTTTGCAGGTCGACTTCGAGGTTTTGGCTGCTAACGTGAACAAAATTATTGGGGTTATTGATCTCGTGAGCGACACCAGCGGTCAGCGTGCCCAGTGAAGCCATTTTTTCTGATTGAATGAGTTGTTGCTGAGTGTCAACCAGTTCTCTGGTTCGCTCGTTGACTTTGCCCTCTAAATTATGGCGAATTTGTTGCTGGACATAAACATAAAACACCGTAAATACCAACGATGCGAAAATAAGCACATAAATCAAATAGGCCCACCAAGTCAGCCATGGTGGCGGTTTTACCGTGATTTTTAAAGTTTTGCCTTGCTCATTCCAGTAGCCATCGGCATTACTGGCTCTTACCCGAAAGGTGTAGTCACCGGCAGGCAAGTTACTGTAGGTGGCACGGCGGTTTTTGGCATCGGCGTAAATCCAGTCGTCGTCTTGACCAAGCAATTGATAGGCATACTGGTTTTTCATCGGGCGGGTATAATGCAGCGCGGCGAATTCAAAGGTGATTAAGTTTTGTTTGTAACCCAAGGTCAGTTGTTCCAGCGCATTGATGGCTTTGGGTAAGGTAAATAGGTTTTCGTCGGCTTGCTGATCTGTTGGAGCAATAGCGACTGGTTGATTGGCTAATAAAAAATCGGTCAATACCACCACCGGCACTTGAGTGTCATCGACAATATCTTTGGGATAAAAACGGTTAAAGCCGTTAACTCCACCAAAAAACAGCTCACCGTCACTGGCGGCGAAATAAGCCCGTAGATTAAACTGGTTGTTTTGCAGGCCATCATTCACATCATAATTTTTAAAACTTTGCTTGATTGGATTAAAACGGCTAAGGCCTTTGTTGGTACTCAACCATAGGTTGGCTTGTTTGTCCTGCAATATCCCGTAAACCATATTACTAGCCAATCCGTGTTTTTCTCCAAAATGGCTAAAATGCAAGGTTTGGGTGTTAAGCTTGCTTAAGCCGACGCCAAAATTGCCTAACCATAGATTACCTTGCCTATCCTCCAAAATAGCGTTGATCTCGTTATGATTTAAACTGTACGGATCAGCAATTTGATGCTGATAACGGATAAACCGACCGCTGGTGATATCAAAGCGGTTAAGACCACCATCAGTGCCGATCCATAGCTGCCCTTTAGAGTCTTCAAAAAGCGTATTAACATTATTATCACTCAGGCTGGTTGGGTCTCTTATATCGTGGCGGTAAGAAATAAACTTTTGCGTTTTGCGCTCGTAGCGGTTTAAACCACTATTAGTGGCTATCCATAAGGCCGCTTGACTGTCTTCTACAATATTTGATATAAAATTGTTACTTATGCTGTTTGGCTTCGCTGCATCGTGTTTAAAATGACGAAAGTGCCCCGTAGTAGCATCATAGTAGTTTAGACCGCCGCCAAAGGTGCCTATCCATAGCACACCAGTACTGTCTTCATAAATAGCAGTAATTCGATTATGACTTAGACTGCGCGGGATATTCGGTTGATGGAAAAAATGACTGAAAGTGCGTGTTGTTAAGTTATGTTGATACAAACCATTTTCGGTACCAATCCAAAGAGAGCCTTGGTTGTCTTTTAAGATAGAGTTGATATCACCATCACTAAAGCTACCGGGGTCTGCTGATTGATGGTTAAAATGACCAAAATATTGTTTTTTATGGTCAAGTTTGTTGATGCCTCTGTCGGTGGCAATCCAAAGCGTGCCCTGATTATCAGCGATTATTGACCAAATATAATCATTACTCAACCTGTGCGGGTCTACATTGTCATGGCGGAAGTGGACAAAACTTTGTTGCTGGGCATTGAAGCGGTGTAATCCCCCGCCCCAAGTACCAACCCAAAGTGTGCCTGAATCGTCGGTAAGCACGCTTGTAACAAAATTATGATTTAAACCTTGCCCGCCAGCGACGGGGTATTGTTAGACGCCCCCTTTATGAGAAAGTGTGTGAATTGTTGTTTTTTTTCATCGAAGCGGTTGAGGCCATCCCCCGTACCCACCCACAACTGACCTTGGTTATCTTCGTATAGTGAATTAATTCGATTATTGCTCAAACTGTGCGGGTTGACCTTTTCATGGTTGTAATGGATAAACT
>JABSOG010001186.1 GCA_013216025.1 Algicola sp.
CTATTAGCCTTAGTATTTCAAGGCCCAAAGATTGCACATCTCGGATGTTTCCTAAGCCAGTACAGCGCGGGCAAACCTCCTGATGTTTATCATTCAATGAAGGACGTATGCGTTGACGAGACATCTCTAACAGGCCAAAACGAGAAATTTTGCCGATTTGGATGCGGGCTCTGTCTGAGCGCAGCGCTTCTTTAAGGCGGTTTTCTACGGCACGTTGGTTTTTAATCGGCGACATATCGATAAAGTCGATAACCACCAGACCACCAAGATCACGCAATTTGAGCTGGCGAGCGATTTCGTCTGCCGACTCAAGGTTGGTATTGAGTGCGGTTTCTTCGATATCACTGCCTTTAGTTGCCTTTGAGGAGTTGATATCAATGGAAGTTAACGCTTCGGTTGGGTCGATAACAATCGAACCACCAGAGGGCAGGCGAACTTCACGCTGGAAGGCCGATTCTATCTGGCTTTCAATCTGGTAGTGAGTGAACAGCGGAATGTCGTTCTGATACAGTTTGATTTTATTGACAAAATCTGGACGCAAACTTTCGATGTAGGTTTTGGCCTCTTCGAACATGTCGGCTTTGTCAATTAAAATCTCACCGATATCGCGGCGCAGATAATCACGGATAGCACGGAAAATAACGTTGCTTTCTTGGTGAATTAAAAACGGCGCTTTTTCAGCATTGGCGGCATCTTGAATGCGTTCCCAGTGCTTGAGCAACGAGTCTAAATCGTAGGCCAATTCTTCGTATGATTTACCCACACCAGCGGTGCGTACAATCACGCCCATGCCTTTGGGTAATTCGAGACGGCCCAAAGATTCTTTGAGTTCTTGACGCTCTTCGCCTTCGATTCGACGTGAAATACCACCGGCACGAGGGTTGTTGGGCATCAAAACCAAGTAGCTGCCTGCCACGCTGATAAAGGTGGTCAGCGCTGCGCCTTTTTGGCCGCGCTCTTCTTTATCGATTTGAATAATGACTTCTTGGCCTTCGCTGATCACTTCTTTGATACTGGGGCGGCCGTTGAGAACATAATTCTTGGGAAAATAGTTACGGGCAATTTCTTTGAGAGGCAGGAATCCGTGGCGATTGCCACCGTATTCAACAAAAGCTGCTTCTAAAGAGGGTTCTACCCGGGTGATTTTGCCTTTGTAGATGTTGGCTTTTTTTTGCTCATGGCCAGGGCTTTCGATGTCTAGATCGTATAACCGCTGTCCATCAACCAGTGCGACTCTAAGCTCTTCGGCCTGAGTGGCATTGATTAACATTCGTTTCATATTTTTGTGACTCTATATTTGAAGCCACTACCACGTATTGCCTGAAAACCGCCTGATGTGCTTGAAGCACAGAAATCTGCCAAAGTTTTTACACGGCCTAACGCAAGGTAAACTTCAGTCTCTCGACTTTACGCTGCTCAGGGTTAATGCTCACTTTTTATCTATTTACTTTACTTAACTGAGCCGCTTTAACCCTTGACTTCAGGGGAGGAACTCGTTGCTTCAAGCAAATAGTGGGTAGAATCTGTACTATCTATGTACTATCAATTAGTCAGTCAGCGCAATGGTGCAGTGACTTGGTATTTTGTGTTTTGTTCTAGCTTTCGTGGGAAAGAACGCCTTGTTAGTATTGGCAATCTATTACGTTCATCGCCGCAAACAAGATGCTTGTTTATTTTCGGATGTCAAAAACCTTGGAAAATTTATTTGTTACTGTATGATCACGCATCCGATTTTGCGTCGTTCTTTCTCTTACATTTCGGTTAGAACACCGTTATCCTGAAATCAGGTATCCTGTAAATCAGGGCATAAAGCGGGCGGATTATCCCATTAATCACACGCCCTTCGCAACTTAATTATTGATTGAATTGGTATTAATGGCAATGACAGAGCAAAAAAAAAGCAGTGTTGAACTGGTAACGATTGATGAGGGTTACTTAGACCAGCGAATTGACAACTTTTTGCGCAATCGTTTCAAAAGCGTGCCCAAAAGTGTGTTTTATCGTATCATCCGTAAAGGCGAGGTGCGAGTGAACAAAAAACGCATCAAACCCGAATACAAATTACAGATAGGTGATATTGTCAGGGTGCCACCAATCAAGTATGAAGAAAAAGAAACAGCAAAAATATCCAAAGGCTTAAAAATCGTCAATCAGTTGGAAGACTGCATTTTGTTCGAAGACAAGGACATCATTGTCATCAACAAGCCGTCTGGCATGGCGGTACATGGCGGCAGCGGATTGCACTTTGGTTTGATTGAAGCACTCAGAAGCCTGCGACCG
>JABSOG010001187.1 GCA_013216025.1 Algicola sp.
GGAAATTTACCCATCTCTGCCGAAGAGATGGGTAAATTTCCCGATACCAACCTCGCTGAGTCCCTGCAACGCATCACTGGTGTTTCAGTCAGTCGTTCTAATGGTGAAGGCAGTCAGATCACAGTGCGCGGTTTTGGACCTGACTTCAATCTGGTGACACTCAACGGTCGTCAAATGCCAGGCACTGGTAACACCCGTTCTTTCGGCCTCGAAAATCTATCCCCCTCGGGCGTCAACACATTAGAAGTGTATAAAACGGCTCGCGCCGAGTTACCCAGCGGTGGTTTGGGCGCAACGGTCAATATCATCACCGCCCGTCCGCTGGAAAGTCCTGGTTTAAAATACTCACTCACCGGCAAGAGCCTTGCTGACCGTTCCAACCAAGATGGCAGTGATTTAACCCCTGAAATGTCGGCGTTGTTCAGCAATACGTTTGCCGACGACACCTTTGGCGTAGCGATTTCTTACAGTTATCAAGAAAGAGATTGGCAAGAACAAAGCGCTGGCATTGGCGGTTGGAAAGCCGATTTAGACCTTGGCACCGCGACTGGCGAAAATGCCATTGATAACCGGCCTGATTGTGGCACCGACGAAGACGGCAATGTGGTTAAATGTGGTCACACTTATATGCCACAGGGTTTTGGCAACACCATTCGTGATGCTCAGCGTGCTCGAACCAACACCATGCTCACCTTGCAATATGCGCCAACCGACAACTTTGTCGCCACCTTAGATTACACAACCAGCGAAACCGAAACGGCTAACGAAAGCATGAGTTTTGGTTTGTGGTTTAACGCTGGTGCCGGTATCAATTCTTATGAGCTTGACGAAAACGGCACCGCTATTCGGTTCAACGAATCGCGCAATGACTACGCCCATACGGCCCGCAAAAACACCACCTTGGTTGAAGCCGAATCCATCGGTATTAACTTTGACTGGCAGGCCACCGACAGCCTGCGCTTTAAAATGGATTATCACGATTCATCCAATGCCATCGATTTTGGCGCCGATAAAGGCAGCGGTTCAGCGCCATTTTTGATCATGGCCCCCAATAATTTAATCTCTAAAACCTATGATTTCACCGATGGTGATATCCCGCAAATGACGATGTTTTGGCCCGGCGGCGCAGCAGAAGCCAGCCCAAGCGATTTCGACTTTTTGTTCGGTCAATTCAATACCGCAGCCGGTGAGGCCACCGTAGAACAATTGCAGCTAGACGGTGAATGGGTACTCGACGGCGTGCTGACCAGTGTCAAATTTGGTCTCGGTCATAACATCCAAAACATCGGCGGTTACAGTGCAGGCAACGCTTTGCAAGGCCCCAGCGGTTATTTGGGTAATCAAGCGGTTTATCCCGACAGCATGTTCACCCGCCGTGATACCGGCAGCTTTTTAGACCAGTTTGACGGCGGCGGCAATGATTTGGCCACCAACTATTACTACGATTATGATTTTGACGAAGTATTAAGCCGCTCGGTTGCCTACTTTGACTATATGTTGACAGACCCTTTCGCCACTGGCGGTAAAGACACGTTAGTCAATGTAGAAGAAGCCTCTACCAGCGCTTATATTCAAACGGCTTTTGAGTTTGACGTATCAGACATGCCAGTCAGTCTATTTATTGGTGCCCGTTACGAAAAAACCGATGTCACCAGTGATGTATTGCAACGCATAGAAAACCAAATTGTATGGCGCAGCGGCAGTGAGTGGGCGTTGACCTTTAAAGAAGGTGACAATAGCACGCTCCAGTCTACTGGCGACTACAGCTTGTTTTTGCCCAGCGTTGACATGAGTATTGAAGTGACAGACGAAGTCATGGTCAGAGCTTCTGTCGGCAAGAGCATTGCACGTCCACCACTGGGCAGTTTGGCGGGGATCAGGAGCTTGTCACCCAATCCAAAAATTGGTGCCAGAACCGGCAACTCGGGTAATACCAGCCTCAAACCTTTTGTGTCATTGAATTACGATTTGTCTGTTGAATATTACTATGCCGAGGGCAGTTACGCCTCTATTGGCCTGTTTAGGAAAGACGTCGAAAACTTTATTACCACCAGCAAATCAGATGTATTTGTTGATGGTTTAAACGACCCCTACCTAGGCCCTAGAGCGCAACAAGCAATTTCTGAATTACAGGCAGAGGGCATTGCAGCCGATCCTCAAGCGATTTTCGACCGTATCATTGCCAATGGCGGTGGCGTTGAAAACCCAATAACAGGGGCGATGGAAATTGTTCAAAGTGCTGATGATCCAACCCTTAAATGGACAGTGAGCCAACCGAG
>JABSOG010001188.1 GCA_013216025.1 Algicola sp.
GCTCATTATTTGCCCTCCGCAGCAGCTACAACTTTTTGTGCAGCATCGGTCAAGGATTCTGCTGCGATGATGTTCAAATCACATTCATTCAGTTTTTGTAAACCTTTTACAGCATTGTTGCCTTCAAGTCGTACGACTACAGGTACGTTTACACCCACCTCTTCAACTGCACCAATGATACCTTCGGCAATCATGTCACAACGCACGATACCACCAAAGATGTTTACCAATACGGCTTTTACATTCTCATCAGACAAGATGATTTTGAACGCTTCTGTTACACGTTCTTTGGTTGCACCGCCCCCAACATCCAAGAAGTTAGCGGGTTTGCCACCGTGAATTTGCACGATATCCATGGTACCCATGGCCAAACCTGCGCCGTTAACCATGCAACCGATGTTGCCGTCAAGCGCAACATAGTTCAGGTCCCAATGGGCAGCTTGTGCTTCACGCGCATCTTCTTGCGAAGGATCGTGCATTTCTTGAAGCTTTGGTTGACGGAACAATGCATTGCTGTCGGCAGCCACTTTGGCGTCAAGACAGTGCAAGTTGCCATCGGTTTTGATAACCAGCGGGTTAATTTCGATCATCGCCAAGTCCATCTCGACGAACATTTTCGCCAGACCCAAAAAGATTTGGGTGAACTGTTTGATTTGAACGCCTTTAAGGCCCAACTTGAACGCCAAGTTACGCGCTTGGGCAGGCTGTGCACCAACCAATGGATCTATAGAAACAGAGTGAATCAGCTCCGGGGTATTCTCGGCTACTTCTTCAATGTCCATGCCGCCTTCGGTAGACGCCATAAAGACGATACGACGCAAGCTACGATCGACAACCGCACTTAAATACATCTCTGATTCGATGTCGGTGCAAGACTCAACCAAAATCTTGTGAATTGGCTGACCTTTTTCGTCAGTTTGGAAAGTCACCAGGTTTTTACCCAACCATTTTTGGGCGAAAGCTTTGATCTCTTCTTTTTTAGTGACGAGTTTAACGCCACCCGCTTTACCACGGCCACCAGCGTGAACCTGACATTTTACAACCCACTGACTTCCGCCGATGCGATCGGCAGCTTCCATAGCGGCTTGCGGTGTTTCACAGGGAAAACCCTCTGATACCGGTAAACCGTATTTGGCAAACAACTGCTTGCCTTGATACTCATGCAAATTCATGCGATTAATTCCATCGTTATCTTAATCAAATGGCCACTTGTTTTGTTCCTTATAAAACAGCAGATAAAGGAACCAAGCAGCCAGCGCGTTTACGTTTGCTTGCACACAACATTACTTTGTGCGCAATATATTGGGGCGGTATTATAAAACTATACCGCGCCATTTTAAAGACTAAATATCTAACAAGAGGCGTGTTGGATCTTCTAGTAACTCTTTTATCGTTACCAGATAACCTACCGACTCTTTACCATCAATCAAACGATGGTCATAGGACAAGGCCAGATACATCATCGGCAAGATTTCGACCTTGCCATCGACGGCCATAGGACGGTCCTGAATTTTGTGCATGCCCAATATAGCGGCCTGCGGTAAATTCAATATGGGGGTGGACAACAGCGATCCAAAGACCCCACCGTTAGTTATTGTGAAATTACCGCCGGTCATTTCTGCCAAAGTCAATTTGCCATCACGACCTTTGATGGCCAATTTGCGAATTTCTTTTTCAATTTCGGCAAAACTCATGGTGTCACAATCACGCAGTACCGGCGTAACCAAACCACGCGGGGTGGATACGGCAATGCTGATATCAAAGTAATTGTGATAAACAATGTCATCGCCGTCGATTGACGCATTCACCGCTGGGAAGCGTTTGAGCGCTTCAACAACCGCTTTTACGTAGATCGACATAAAGCCTAAACGGGTGTCATGACGCTTTTCAAACGATTCTTTGTATTGCTTGCGCAAATCCATGATGGGTTTCATGTTGATTTCGTTGAAGGTGGTCAACATCGCAGTGTTTTGTTTGGCATCAAGCAAACGGGTGGCGATGGTTTTACGCAACCGTGTCATTGGCACGCGCTTTTGGGTTCGACCTGCTGGTGCTTCAGTTGCTGGTGCAGCTGAGGCAGCCTTAGCCGGAGCCGCAGCTTTGGCTGGAGCCGCTTTAGCTGGCGCTTGTTTAGAAAACGCTTCAACATCTTCTTTAGTAACACGTCCGCCTTTACCTGTGCCTTTGATGTTATCGGCATTAAGGCCTTTTTCAGCCAAAGAACGCCTGACCGAAGGACTCAGTGCATCATTTGCGTCACCGTCATCGGCTGCTGGTGC
>JABSOG010000118.1 GCA_013216025.1 Algicola sp.
ATTAACTGTTGGGCCACCGCTCATGCCCGGGTTGACTGCGCCGGTAAAATGAATGCGGTCATAAAAGCTCTTTTCTTTCAAACCATTGTAGGTACCGGGCACCACTATCATGCCCAAGTCATGGGGATTACCCAAAGAAAATAGTTTCTCTCCCTGCGTTGGCGTCTGTACCGCCAACGCAAAATAATCAGCTGAAGGCTGATCTCTTTTCAGCAACGCCAAATCATTGATCACATCAACGTCAAGCACTTGTAGTGCCGCTCTGTTACCTTGCCGGTCCAGGTATTCAAGTTTGTATTTGTTGTCGTGCTGAACAAAACCGGAGATAACGTGGTAGTTGGTGGCGATAACTCCGTTAGCATCAATCTGAAAACCCGAACCGATGGACGACTTGCTGCCGGAGGCCTGTTCAATCAGGCGAATTTGGTATAAAGCCGGTTTAAGCGTATTAAACAAACGCTCGGCCTCATTGGCCTGAGCCGTCAAAACAACACTCAACAGCAACCAGACACTAATCATTTTTTTAAACACTAAAGACCCTGTAATAACACTTCTACGATGGTTTCTATCTTAAAGGAATCTGTTCAAAGTGAAATGTTTTCTTTGTAAATAATTATACCCCTGTGGTAGTCAGCTTCAGCACAACGCTGGCAACAAGGGAAAGCCGCAACAAGCGTGGTCATTGCAACACTTTTACTCTATATTTAAGCCATTATCACATAATAAAATACCTCATATAACAGTGACTTTAGCCCACACACAACCCACAATACTGATTGCCGATGATACCAATGAGCGGCACGACCCCGTCAACCCCTCAAAAAGTCAGTCTTACAGCGTGCAATTTAACGCGTCGATTCTGTTGGTAGAAGATACCAAAATCAACCAAATGGTGGCCATTGCCATGCTCGAAAAAATGGGGGTTACCATTACATTGGCAGAAAATGGCCAACAGGCCGTAGAGAAGTGGCGTGACAGCGGTGCAGATCTTATTTTAATGGACTGCAACATGCCGGTAATGAATGGTTTTGAAGCCACCAGAATGATCCGTAGTGAAGAAGCACCCAATCAGCACACCCCCATTGTGGCTTTGACCGCCAATGCCACCCGTGAAAACGCACAACAATGCACCCAGGCCGGTATGAACGCAGTCGCAACCAAACCCTTTAGCATCAAAGATCTCGAACAAGTGTTAAGCCGCTGGCTTGACAGCTATTACAAAAACGCCGGTTTGTGATAAAAATACCCTTGCCCCTGATGCACACCAAGTTGATGCAACAGCTGCCCAGTCTCGCCGTCTTCAATACCTTCGGCGACAATCTCCAACCCCAGCGACAGACTCATCGAAATAATACTCTTGACCATCAGCAAACTTTTCTCAGACTCCAAGATTGGGATAATAAACGAGCGGTCGATTTTCAATGTATCTATAGGCAATTCATGGAGGTAACTCAATGACGAATAACCGGTGCCAAAATCATCAATTGCCAGGCGAAAGCCCATCGCCTTGATCTGTTTGAGAATTGGATTGACCCGTTCAAAGTCATCCAAAAACGAAGTTTCGGTGATCTCCAGCTCTATAAATTGACACAGACCACAACTCTCGTCACTGATCTTCTGCAACTGCGCAATAAACCGATTATCCAATTGAGGTGCTGCCACGTTCACAGCAACATGTTGCAAGTCGGGATGTTTTTCTCTTAATTGCACAATATCATTAACCACCTTAGACAATACCATGGCGCCTATTTCATTGATCAAACCCGCATTTTCAGCAATGGGCACAAAAATATCCGGTCTTATCATGCCAAGCTCTTCATGATGCCATCGCACCAACGCCTCAACACCCACCACTTTGTGGCTTTGAAGGTCCACTTTAGGCTGGTAAGCGACTTTAAAACTGTTTTGTTCAATCGCCCTGAACAACTCCTTTTCTATTAGTGCCTGATAATTGATTTTGTCATGTAACTGACGGTCAAACACGGTCAGTTTTCGGTCAAAACGGGCCCCTTCATAGGCGGCCAACAAGGCATTGTGTACCGGTTTATCATAACACTTTCCCTTGATACTGGCAATCTCATCGCTGTAAAATATACCCAAAGTGGGCCTTGAATAAAACCCTAACTCGCTGTACTCGTTTATTTGCAGCGATTGATTGAATCGATGTTGAACTTGGGTCACCAATTGTTGGGCATTAGTACTTTCTTCAACCATCAAAAAGTCATTGTCTCCCCAGTGGATCACCACCGAACCATGTGTCTCAGACAATTCAACTAATATCAAGGCAATGTTGAGCATCAAACTCTCTAGTCTTTCATGTCCATGTAATTCGACCTCTTTGGCATTATCGAAAAACGACAAAAAAATAAACGACAGCCGCTGTTGGTCGTCGAGACATTCACATTTGGCGTCCACCATTTTTTGCAACTGATGGCGATTGGGCAAGTGGGTGATGTAATCAGTTTCGGTTAAAAAACGCAAATTAATTTCATCTTCCTTATGCAAGGTGATGTCCTTGAAAATAAAAATATAATGTTGCTCGTCATTAATCTCAACGATTGAATAACTGGTTTCAAGATACACTCGGCGATGATATTCGTCGATATAGACAAATTCGGGGTTGTCTTCCAGTGCGACCCAATTATCAATGGCGAAATGGTTAAAGAGGTTGTATTCTTGGTCTGCAATAATCCCAAAGCGTTCCTGCCCCGCCTTGTTGCATTCGATAATGTTGCATTTGCCATCGGTGACAAAAACATAATCAGAAGAATGTTTAAATACTGCGTTGAGCGTTAGCAACACATCCGAGAGGTCTTCCCTAGTTTTTTTTAACTTGTGCCGCAAGTCTTCACTGAGTTTTTCGAAGTTGCTGCTGTGTTGTTGCATGACCTCTACATTGCGAATGCGTTGTAAGGTTTCAGCGATATCAAAGGGTTTTTCGATATAATCTTGGGCACCAAGCGACAAAGCCTCGATGCGCATTTCTTCGTTGTGGTTGGCAGTCAGCACCACCACGGACACTTCGGCATTTTTGATTTGTTGTTCAATTTTGCGTAAAAACTCAATGCCGTTTAATTTGGGCATCACTAAATCAAGTAACACTAAGTTAGGTTTAAGGCGATGAAATTCGGCCAGAGCCAGTACAGGATCATGAAAGACGTTGACCGAATCAAAACATTCGGCTTTAACCACTTGTTGCAGCATCATCGTGTTGGCGGGATTATCATCTACGATAAATACATTGCTTGTGCCACGTTGGTTTTGTTTATTCATTGGATTCACTCAATTCAAATTAGACCAAACGCCCAATAGAATTGGCCATACACGATTTAAATATTAGTCACCCTCATTTAATAAAACAACTTTAAATCATCTTTATTAGTCGCAAGGGTCAATCTAAAAACGCCGGTTTGTAATAGTAGTAACCTTGTCCCTGTTGAACGCCTAATTCACATAACAATTCGCCAGTTTTCACGTCTTCAATTCCCTCGGCTACAATATCAAGCCCCAGCGCCAGACTCATTGAGATAATACTCTTGACCAACAGAAAACAGCGGTTAGATTCAAGGATAGGCATGATAAAAGTACGATCAATTTTAAGGGTGTCGACAGGCAACTCGTGCAAATAACTCAACGATGAATAACCTGTACCAAAATCATCTAACGCTAGCCTGAAACCGAGTTTTTTAACCTCCTTAAGGATTGGCAAAACCCGGTCAAAATCATCCAAAAACGACGTTTCGGTGATCTCCAGTTCGATAAAATCGGCGATATCGGCAGGTTGGTCCTCACACAATGACTTCAATAGCTCTATCAAGCCTTCATTCAACTGCGGTGCAGCCACATTAATGGCCACATGTTCCATATCAGGAAATTTAGACTTTAGCTGCGCCACATCCGAAAAGACCTGTTTCAACACTGCGGTGCCAATATCGTTGATCAATCCGCAATTTTCGGCGATAGGGATAAAAATGTCTGGCTGGATCATGCCATGTTCCGGGTGTTGCCAGCGGATCAACGCCTCGGCACTGACGATTTTTTGGGTTTTCAAATCCACTTTAGGCTGGTAAGCCATTTTGAATCCCTTGTTGGCCAGCATTTTGATTAACTCTTTTTCGATCATCGCCTGATAGCTTATTTTTTGATGTAACCTGTCGTCATAATAAGCAACGCTCTGATTGTGTCTGGCAGCTTCAAAAGTCGCCAACAAGGCGTTGTGAACCCATTCGTCATATTCGTTGGATCGTAAATCCTCGACCCGTGGGCTGTTATATATACCTAATATGGGTTTTGAATAAATGCCGACATCGCTGCCGTCACTGATTTGAATTGAGCCACTGAAACGTTCGACTATCTTTTGCTGCAAGACCGCACTTTTACGGCTGTCTTCGACCATCAAAAAGTCATTATCACCCCAATGGATTAACACAGAATCGTTTATGGCGGCTAATTCGACCAATAACAGGGCTATATTTAACAACAAATATTCTAGTCTTTCATGACCGTAAAACTCTACAGCTTTGTTGTTGTCGAAAAATGACATGAAAATAAACGACAAATGACAGCCCCGCGACAATGTATCGCATTTTTCATTAATCTGACGCGCCGCCTGATTACGATTGGGCAAGTGAGTGATGTAGTGAGTTTCAGCCAAATATTTCAAATTGATTTCATCTTCTTTGCGACTGGTTATGTCTTTGAAAATAAAAATATAATGACTGAAACTGTTAATCTCGACTTTCGAATAACTGACCTCAACAATGACCCGCTTATTATCAACACCATTTAACGTCAATTCTGGCGTACTGGCATTGAGCAGCTGATCATCCATCTTGAATTGTTCAAACAGGTTACATTTACCTTTCATATCAATGCCAAAGCGGGTTTGTGCCACCTTGTTGCAATCGGTCACCAGACCATCCTCATCGGTGACAAAAACATATTCCGACGAGTTGTCAAAGATGGTGTTGAGAGTCACAATCACTTCTGACAAGTCTTTTTTGGTTTTTTTCAACCGTCCGCCCAAATCTTCACTCAAATCTTGAAACGTGGTTTTGCGTTGCTGCAAGTTGAGCACGTTTTTGATCCGTTGCAGCGTCTCAATGATATTAATCGGTTTTTCAATATAATCCTGCGCGCCAAGCTCCAAGGCTTCAAGCCTTTGTGCTTTGTCGTGACTGGCTGTTAGCACAATGACGGCGACATCGGCACTTTCAATCTCGGCAGCAATCCTACGTAAAAACTCAATGCCAGTAATTTTAGGCATCAACAGATCGAGCAACACCAGTTGAGGTTTTATCTGAAAAAACTCAGCCAACGCCACTTCCGGATCGTTATAAACATAAATTGACTCAAAATCTTCTGCTTCAACCACTTGCTTGAGCATCATGGTATTGGCTGGATTATCATCAACAATAAAAACCTTGTTTTGAGCATAACTAGGCTGTTCATTCATCTGCATAGTCTCTTATTACCCTATTTTGCCCAAAAGATGATCAATTTGTCTGATTTCATTTTCAATCTGAACCGACATGCCCGCCATGTTTTCAAATCGCTCGCGGGTATCTTCAACCATCCCCATCAAAGCAGCCTCTTGCTCTTGGGTTAAATCCAGACTAACCAAGCCGATACTCATCGATGATTCAAGCTGCTGCACTATCGATTGGGCTTGTTGTTCTTGTTCGTGCAATTCATCTTTGATACGGCAAAGACCGGTTTCGAGTGCGGCACTCAATTCGCCAACCGCTTGCTTGGTGTCTTTTTCACGGTTCATGTGGGCATCAATCAACATCAAGCGACTATCCAAAATACCCAGTAAAATAGCATAATGGTCTCGTAATCGGCCACACAAGTTCTCATCATGGGCAGGCATTTTTTTGATCAATAACGAACACCAAGATGAATTGAGCAATAAATTGTTGCCAAAGGGAATTACCCGCTTAGCGCTGCGACCCAACTCCAGAATTTCTGACTCCAGCGTTGACACGTGATGTTGGGGAAACTGAAACATCTTATCGGCCAAACGAAACTCCACCGAACAGCCACTGCCAAAACCTTTAACAAAGGCTTGGGTGGCATCAAACAGCTGGCCCATCTCATGCACTTCGAGTGTATCAGTAAAAAAGGCGATGAGTTGGCCCAGCTCGCTTGACTGCTGCATTGAATTGAAAGCCGCCTGGGCGGCGTCTTGGTATTGTTCCTCCAAATCATGGTGCTGGCCCAGACGTTTTTGCAATGAATGTAATTTTCGTTCAAGCTCTTGAATATCAATAGGTTTACAAACATAGTCATCACCACCTGCGCCATAGGCGGTAATTTTATCCTCCAAAGAAGACAAAGACGAAACAAAAATCACCACCACATCAGGACAGATGTTACTGGCTCTTAATTCTCGGCAAACATCATAACCACTTTTGTCACCGAGCATGATGTCGAGCAAAATAACATTCGGTTCGAACGACTCCAATAAGTCATTAATGGGCTCAATACCATCGCTAGACAAGACCTCAAATTGCTCTTCGAGTGACAGCTGTATTAACTTGAGGTTTTGTGGATTATCGTCAACCGATAAAATTTTCATTTGGCTCATAAACTACCATTGTGTTAAAAAATTAGTGTTAAGAATCAGTTATTAGCGTGAATTACAGTTGCATCCAACAGGATACATTATAGGTCGATGTGTGCGGTTTCAAAACGTCATGCCGTGTACAAAAAATAGTTTAAAACTAGAGCTTTGTACATAAATAACCAACTTCCATTTGGAAAAAGTGTTTGAGGTGGTTCAACATTTTATTCGTTGTAGAAAGATGACGATTGTTCAGCAGCAACGGTTTCACGCAGGGTAAACTGCATCAGCTCGACCAGTTGTTCGTTCGACAAGGGTTTGACCAACACTTGATCAAACCCGGCTTTGAGGCCATCACTGATTTCATTGGCCGATGATTTACTGGTTAATGCAATCACTTGAACATCACTCAACAGCTCACTTTGACGCACAGCCTCTATCACACTGACAATCGTGCCTTCGAGATGGTCAATATCGACAATAATCAGGTTGGGGGTCCTGCGCCGGGTCAACTTGAGTGCCATTGTCACATCATCTGTACAGGTGAGGCTAATGTCTGATATTTTCTGGCACTGTTGTTTCATCAAGTGGATATTGTCCATCGAGCCATCAAGATACAATACATTGTGGGTTTTACCATGGACAAGCACTTTGCTTTGACTCGCCGTTTTCTTCAAAGGCACGGTGATCCAAAAACAGCTGCCTTTATCCAACTGGCTGTCAAAACCGATATCACCTTTCATTTCGAGGACCAATTTTTTTGATAGGGTCAAACCAATACCGGTCCCTTCAACTGCTGTATTGGCCGCAGACAAACGGTTAAACGGTTGAAACACCTCATTAAACAAGTCTTTGGCAATACCAATACCACTATCTATGACTTCAATGCGCAGCAGCCCTTGAGCAACATTACGACAACGGATATCCACCGTGCCATGCTGTTTGTTGTACTTAATGGCGTTAGTCAACAGGTTGAGTATAACTTGCTTGAAACGCGTAATATCTGCTTTAATAACCGCACTGTCGTGACATTCAACAGTAACCGTACAACTACGTAACAGGGCCAACTTGTCGGTCAGCTTGACGCATTCTTTGAGGACTTTACTGACATTGATGTGTTCCAATCGCATGTCGATTTTACCGGCTTCGATTTTCGACAGATCCAATACATCGTTAATCAGTGACAACAAGTGATCACCAGCTTTCATGATCTCTTGAACATTGTCGTTTTGCGAATGGGTCAGTGGATTTTTCGACTTAAACATCAACAGTTGAGCAAAACCAAGAATAGCATTGAGCGGGGTGCGTAATTCGTGACTCATATTGGATAAAAATTTGGATTTGGCTCGGTTGGCCGCTTCGGCATTTTCTTTTTCAGAGCGAAGCAACGCCATTTTTTGCTCTTCTTCGAACAGAAATTGCTGTTCAAGCAGTTTTTTCTGACTGGCTAGGTAATCTTGCTGAGATTTAACGTACTGCCGACGCACCAAGGCATATAGGATAACGCGTCTTAAAAGCAGACCGCTGCAATGGTTTTTAGGGATACATTCGATGGCACCAGATTCAAGTAACTCAAGGTCAAGATCAGCAGTTTGGCTATCGGTAAACACAACGACAGGCGTTAACAGGGTGGGACCATCCTGAAAAGAAGCCAACACCATATAAGCATTCATATCAGATAATTCGTTGTCAAGAAAAATACAATCGTACTGGCTATTCCTGAACATTTCGATGCTTGCCTCACCGCTGTTGGCCTCGGTCACAGTAAGGTTTAATTTGCTGTCTTTCAAATATTGATTGAAGCTCAGCGCAACCTCTTTATTGCTTTCGATCAACAACAGATTAATCTGTTGAGTTTCGTAATGCATCATGTTGGGAGTTTTCCATACAGAATTCAGTATTAGATTTGACATTTAGAGTCTAGTGTCTGATGTACCAAAACACCAGCAGAGCAACGGGCATATTAACGTTATAAGGCAGTGCGATAATTATCGGATATAAAGCAGCAAATCGCGTTATAATCTCGCCAACTGCAATTGATATCAAAAAGTACAACCATGACACCATTAAATCTCGACCGTAACACCTTTTTACGGCAATACTGGCAGCAAAAACCGCTGGTGATCCGCCAAGGCATGACTGATTTCGAAGATTTAATCAGCCCCGACGAATTGGCCGGGCTAGCCTGTGAAGAAGCGGTAGAGTCACGGCTGATTTATCGCAAAGACCAACAATGGCAAGCCGAATCGGGTCCGTTTGAATCATACGACCACCTTGGCGAAAAAGACTGGTCATTGGTTGTACAGGCCGCCGACAATTGGGCGCCCCAAGTTGCCGCTTTAACTGAAGGCTTTGATTTTTTGCCAGACTGGCGCAGAGATGACGTCATGATTAGCTTCGCCACTCCCGGCGGCAGCGTCGGCCCACACGTCGATAACTACGATACCTTTATCTGCCAAGGCTCGGGCACCCGCCACTGGCGGGTTGGCAAACACGGAGACTTCAAACAATTCAGCGCCCACGAAACCCTATTGCACGTCGAACCATTCGAAGCCATGATTGATGTCACATTAGCCCCAGGCGATATTCTCTACATTCCACCGGGTTTCCCGCACGAAGGCATCGCTGTCGAACCGTCGATGAGTTTTTCAGTGGGTTATCGCACCGAATCGGCCAAAGACCTATTCAGCGGTTTGGCCGACCACCTGATTGATCACGACCTAGCCAACCAGTTACTGATCGACCCCCAGCGTCCAGTTTCCACAAGCCCGGGATTGGTCGACAATACCGATTTGGCGCGGATAAAACAGCACTTGTTAAGTGTTTTACAAGACGACGAACTGCTCGCCCGCTTTTGTGGAGCCCACATGAGCGCGCCAAAACATGCGCTAGACGTGCCCGAAACCCCGTTCGACTACAGCGAAGCAGATGTACATTCATTACTACAGCAACAACCGCTTTACCGCTTGGGTGGCCTGCGTTGTTACTACTTTGAGCAAACAGTGGCAAACGGCTGGTTTTATCTCAATGGAGAAGAGTGTCAGGTTGACGCCAAGTTAACTGACACCATTAAAAACCTGTGCGACAACCAGATATTGGATTGTGATATGCTCAGTGAGGGTTTGGCCGATGGCGCGTTTTTGAGTTTACTGACCACCTATGTCAATCAAGGGTGTTGGTATTTTGAGGAGTAAATAATGACAGCAGCAACAAAGTTAAAATTAACTGATCAAGAATATCTCGAAGGTGAAACACTTGCCGAGATTAAACATGAACTTATTGACGGTGTCGCTTATGCCATGGCAGGTACATCTGCAACACACAACATTATTTCGACTAATGTGCTCGTCGAATTTCATCAGCAATTAAAACGCACCCCCTGCATCCCTTTTATGGCCGATGTAAAAGTCAAAGCCTGTGGCAATTACTTCTACCCCGACATAATGATTGCGTGTGAAAACGATGACCATGGACGGTCGAGTGTCGCAGGTTCACGGATGAACAGGAGCGACCACGAGGCAGACACCGAGATAGTTAAAAACGCCCCAACCATCATTGTTGAAGTGCTATCAAAAAGTACGCGAAAGAATGACATCACCTTGAAGAAAATCGCCTATTTAAACATACCCTCTTTGCAAGAATACGTGCTGATTGAGCAGAACACATGCGAAGTTGAAGTTTTTCGCCGCAGTGAAAACTGGGCCGCTACCTATTATGTGTTGGGAGATACCATCAACTTCGAATCAATCAATGTCAGCCTTAGCGTTGAAAACATTTATGACCGAGTCGAAAATGACGATATAACCGCATTTTTAGCTGAGCAATCAAATCCCTGAATAAAAGTCGCTAAATCAAAGCCCCAAACGATAGCTAAACGCATAACGCCCAAGTAAATTACGCTCACTATCAAGCACCTCAACAGCCCAATCACCCACCCATTGTTTGGGCATGGCCTTGCTCGAATATGTACGCCAGCGATCGCTGCGCACCGGCAAAATCAATTCGGCCACCTGTTTGCCTTTATACAACCAGCGATGATAGATTTTCTGACCGTTCAATTGCTTCAACTCAGTGAAAAAATAGACCCGCCTAGTCAACTCGCCATTGGTGTCCAGATCATGCCCAAGGTCATCTATCGGTTCATTCTCAACCACTGCCGTGGTTAAAACCGCTCTTAATAATGAATCGCGCGTCTGACTTTTTAATTCAGTCACCGGCTTTTTGGCAACCGCTTCAACCACCCCTTTTTGGCGAACAACGGCCGAAGTTGATTTTACAGGCGCAGATACTGGTTCTGGGCCTGGTTCTGGTGTCGCTTCAAGTTTTAATTCTGGCTCTGGTTCAGGCTTGCTGGCAACCAACACCGGCTGTACAGGCGCTTTACTGGCAACAGGCGCTTTAGCGTTACTAACAGCTGGCGCTTCACTGGCAGCAGGCGCTTCACCGGCCACCACCACCTGAGCCGGAAAAAACAGGCTACCAATGCCATAAACCACCCCGATAACAACCAAAACTGCGGCGCTTATCTTGCGTTTGTCGAAGGGCGGTTTTTGCAGGTAAGTATCCATTTTGGCATCTAAATCTTCTGATACCGGTTCAACACCAATATGAATGGTCAGTTTTTGAGTCATATAATCAGTCAGCCAATACTTTTTGCAACCAGCGAGAGACTTCCATCAATTCTTCGCCACAAACACTGTGTTCCATCGGGTAATCATGCCACTGCACATTAAACCCACATTCGGTCAAAGTCTGCCGGGCCTGTTCGCCGACAAACATTGGCACCACCGGGTCGCGCGAGCCATGCGCCATTAAAAACGGCGTTTGCAAATTGGTATCCGTCTTTTCACTAGCAAGTTTGGTGGGGTTACACATATAAGTCGACATTGCCAATACCCCGGCCAATTTACGCTTGGTGCGGGTCGACACATGTAATGCGATCACCCCCCTTGAGAAAACCCGGCCAGTACGATTTTTTCACACGGGACGCCTCGGGCAATTTCATCGCTCACCAGCGTCTCTAGCAACTCGGCAGATTCAAGTACACCGGTTTCATCGGCACGGTTTTCAAGGTCCATCGACTTAATGTCATACCAGGCATTCATCTTCATGCCGTTGTTAACAGTCACCGCGCGAACGGGCGCATGGGGGAAAACAAAACGAACCCCCAAAGAGTCCGGCAATTTCAACTCTGGCACTATTGGCGCAAAACCATGACCCGAATCGCCCAAACCATGTAACCAAATAACCACGGCTTTTACTGGCGTGCTGGGATTAACTTCAACATAACTTAAATTCATTGGTGTGCCTTATTTATACGAGTGCCTTTATTAAGAGTCTCTTTACTTTGAAGAAAATGGCTGTGGTGCCGATCACTTTGGAAAAAACTCAATTACCACACCCGCTTGCTTACTTGCCGCATCGCTGACCAAACGCCAAAATTCAGTGCCAGTGCGGTTGTCTATCCACGTCCCATCAATCAAGTCAAAATGATGACCGTTAAATTTGGTGGCAACCCAAATCTGGTGATTAGGTGTTTGCTTATTGATGATAATCTTGGTTTTATTCTCAAATTCTATGGTCAAAATGCTACTCGCACTTTCGTAATCAAGATCGGCCTGCTCAATGGTGTCAATGGACTCTTCCAACTGGAGCAAAATCGAATCCACCAATTGATGATATTCGCTGTCATTCATCACTTGTCTTTCCTCATATGAAATAAATGCTGGTCTTTTAGGCCGGGATACCGGATCATAACACGCTAAAATAAAGATGAAATCCCAAACCATGAAGATATTGCGTAAAACCGCCAGTTTCACTATCGCGCTAGGTTTGCTGGCATTGCTCGGCGGCTGTGGCCAAAAAGGCCCGCTGGTATTGCCCGAAAAGCCGTCAACCAATAAAAGCAGCAACGAATACCCCCATGATTAATTTTTTTGGGTTACTATAACCGCAGATGCCACACAGATTTTTGATAATAGATGCACATTAACTTTTCCAAAATGCACGGCTTGGGCAATGACTTCATGGTCATTGATAACGTCACCGAGAATGTATTTATTACCCCCGAACAAGTCAGAAAACTGGCCGACCGCAATCTTGGCATTGGTTTTGACCAATTGCTGATAGTCGAACCCCCTTACGATCCCGATTTGGATTTTCACTACCGGATTTTTAACGCAGACGGCAGCGAAGTCAATCAATGCGGCAACGGCGCGCGCTGTTTTGCCCGCTTTGTCAAAATGAAAGGCCTGATCCAAAAATCTAAAATAAAAGTCAGCACCAAAGGCGGCAAACTTACCCTGTTTTTAGAAAAAGACGGCAACGTCACCGTTAACATGGGCTCTCCCCGTTTTGACCCTAAACAAGTTCCTTTTAAAGCCAACAAACTCGAATCTACCTATATTCTCAGGATTGCAGATCAAACCTTACTGTGTGGCGTAGTCTCAATGGGCAACCCCCACTGCGTGGTTAGCTGTGATGACGTCGATACTGTCGATATCGAAACCTTAGGGCCCCAGTTATCCACACACGAGCGCTTTCCAGAGCAAACCAACGTGGGTTTTATGCAGATAGTCGCCAGAGACAGAATCAAACTAAGAGTATGGGAACGCGGTGTTGGCGAGACCCTAGCTTGCGGCACCGGCGCGTGCGCAGCTGTCGCGGTAGGGCAAATGCAAAAGAAACTGGCCGACGAAGTCACTGTCGAATTACCTGGCGGAGAACTGATCATTCGCTACAAAGGCATGGGCGACAGTGTCAAAATGAGCGGCCCAGCGACTCATAGCTTTGACGGCAACATTACCCTATAAAAAGCCCTATAAAAAGGCTTATAAAGAATGAACCACCTACTTATGAAGCAACAATCGATGACAGACATGACAGCAATAAAAGAAGACCTTATATTAGATGAACAACTGGTAAAAGATTACCTGTTGGCCAATCCCCAGTTTTTTGTCCACAATCCTGATGTATTGCAAACCATCCGCCTGCCTCACCAAGAGCGCGGTGTAGTTTCACTGGTCGAACGTCAGCAAGAACTGCTGCGAGCCAAAGTTCAGGTGCTTGAAGAAGAGATCACCCAGCTGATGAGCGTAGCCCGACAAAACGAAGGGATCTTTTTAACCTTCAGCGAGCTGTACTTACAAATCATCAAAGCCGCTGACGAATCCAGCTTGTACCAAGCCATGCTAGATATACTCAGCGACAAGCTCAACCTGCCCGCCATCTATTTAAAAAGTTTCGCTGACGATGGTCAGGCCTTCCACATCAAAAAAGCTGAAGTGGATGCTTTGCTTGAACACCGCCTGATGCGCAACGACTACTATTTTGGCCGCTTGAATACCCAAGAGCAAAAACTGTTGTTTGCCGACAACAAAGACATTAAGTCCGCCGCCCTAATGTTGCTTGGCGACAAAGGCGAAGTGGGTTTAGTGGCCTTTGGCAGCACTGACGAAAACCACTTTTTCCCCGGCATGGATATTTTATTCCTCAAAGAACTGCGTAAAATTCTTGCCCTGATGCTGGAAAAATTCAGATGAAACGGGCCCCGTTGCCGCCCACCCTCGAAAGTTGGGTAAGCGATTACCTACGCTACTTAAGTGATGAGCGGCAATATTCACCCCACACAGTCACCAACTACCAACGCCATATCGAAAACGCAGGCACCTTTTTAGTCAAACACAAAGTCACCGACTGGCAACGTGTCTCACCCGAGATGGTCAAACGCTTTGTCATCGACTGTCGTCACCAACGCCTCAAACCCCGCAGCATCGCTTTGGCCTTATCGAGCCTGCGCAGCTTTTACAAATACCTGCTGGCCAATGACGGCGCTGTAACCAACCCGGTCGTCGGCATCAGCGCCCCCAAGTTTGACAAACCACTGCCCAAAAACCTCGACGTCGACCAAATGTCACAACTGCTCGAAATCGCCCCCGAAGATGATTTGGCGATACGCGACCGAGCCATGATGGAACTGATGTACAGCTCTGGGTTACGATTAGATGAGTTGGTCAGCTGCAATGTCAACGATGTCGACTCCATCAACCGCGAGATATGGGTGCTGGGTAAAGGTGGCAAAGAAAGAGTATTACCGGTAGGCAGCAAGGCTATCGAATGGTTAGAGCAGTGGCTAAAAATACGTCAGGCATACATGGGGCAAGACCCTGACGCGCTGTTTTTAAGCAAACAAAAACGCCGCATATCACACCGTCAAGTGCGCACGCGAATGAAACAATGGGGCCTCAAACAAAACATCGACGCTTCGATTCACCCCCACAAATTACGCCATTCGTTTGCCAGTCACATATTAGAATCAAGCCAAGACTTACGGGCCGTGCAAGAATTACTCGGCCAT
>JABSOG010001189.1 GCA_013216025.1 Algicola sp.
CAGCATTTCGTTGTCACGGGTGACCTTGGCGATAATCGAGGCTGCGCTTATCTCGGCGACCAACGTATCACCCTTAACCACAGCTTGAGATGGCATCGACAGCTGAGGGCAACGGTTACCATCGATAAAGACAAAATCAGGTTTCATTGGCAGTAACGCCACAGCACGGCTCATGGCCAGCATGGTGGCGTGGAGAATATTCAGCTCGTCGATTTCTTCTGGAGAGGCGCGGCCAATAGCCCAACCAAGGGCGTGCTGCTGAATTTGAGTGGCCAAAAAATCACGCTTTTTCTCGCTGAGTTTTTTCGAATCAGCAAGACCTTCGATATGATGGCGAGGGTCGAGGATCACCGCAGCCGTGACCACGTCGCCCACCAGGGGGCCTCGGCCTACTTCGTCTACGCCTGCTATGAGTTTTACATTTGGTCTTTGTATTACTGTTTTCATTTTCTTTTCACTTGCAGTGGGCGAAGGTCAAAAGCCTCAACACGGAGGCACGGAGACACGGAGAAAGAAAGAGAAAAGAAAAATCACAAAAAAACTGAAAAATTCGATTTCCACCAAACGAATTGCCCTTTCTTCGTTCTTTTTGATCATTTAATCTTTTTAAGCTTTTCCTCTTTCTTTCTCCGTCCCTCCGTGGCTCCGTGTTGAGAGCTTTTAGTCTTTTTATCTCTTAATCAACTCAAGTACAGCTCGGGCAGAATGCTCACTCGCACCCAGCCGGATCTTGCGATGAATCTGTTCGAACTCGCCGATAAGCGCACTATTATCACTGGTAAAATAACCCTCGGCCAGTTCACACAAATGTTCGGGCGTGACTTCATCTTGCAGTATCTCGGGCACCAGTGCTTTTTCGGCCAATAAATTGGGCAATGAAAAATGGTCGACCTTCACCAATCGCTTGAATATCTGATATGACATCCACTTGAATTTGTAAGCGACTATCATCGGGCGTTTGACCAGCGCGGCTTCGAGCGTTGCGGTGCCAGATGCCAACATGATCACATCACTTGCTATCATCACTTCTCGTGACTGCCTGTCGACTATGGTGACATCTAAATCAGGGGCTACGGCGGCTTTGATTTCGAGTAACTGTTTTTTGCGTTTTTCGTTGACGACCGGGATCACCACCTTCAGATTTTTTAGCTTTTTCCCAAGTAAAACAGCAGCCTGCAAAAACGGTGCGGCCAGCATCGCAAGCTCAGTGCCACGGCTGCCGGGTAATACAGCCAAAACCTTATCATTGACTGACAGGCCAAAACCGTCTCGGGCTTTTTGTTGATCAGATTTCATTGGAATGTCGTCAGCCAGTGTATGGCCGACAAACGCGCTGCCAATGTTGTGGTCGATGTAAATTTGCTGTTCAAACGGCAATAGGCACAACACCAAATCAGCGGCTTTTTGAATTTTGAAGATACGTTTTTTGCGCCACGCCCAAACCGATGGGCTGACATAATGCACGGTTTTAATGCCCTGTGCCTTGAGTCTTTGTTCTAGGCCAAGGTTAAAATCTGGGGCGTCGATGCCGATGAAAACGTCTGGCGGGTTGTCGGTAAAGTATTGAACCAGCTGCTTGCGAACATCCAAAAGACGTCGCAGACGGCCAAGCACTTCGACCAGTCCCATCACCGACAGTTCTTCCATAGCGAAACGGGTTTTGCAACCCTGCGCTATCATCAGCGGGCCGCCAATGCCTTCGAATTCAGCGTTGGGGTATTTTGCCTTGATGGATTTAAGCAGGCCTTCGCCTAGAATATCGCCGGAGCTTTCACCGACGACGATACCAATTCTTAAGGGGGTTTGAGTCATATTCATGTCATAAAAAGGTAATAGTCAGGTCATGTTAAAGATTAACTAACGGACAATGCCTCGCGTGGACGCAGCAATAAAATCTGTCATTACTTTAACTTCAGGACAGCTTTGTGACACTTCGCTTAGCGCCGCAAGTGCCTCTGAGGTTGTCAGGCTTGAGCGGTAAATGGTTTTGTAGGCGCGCTTAATTTCGATCATCGCTTCTTTAGAAAACCCACGGCGTTTAAGCCCTTCGCTGTTTAAACCACGCGGTTCAGCATTTTGCCCCGCGGCCATGATGTAGGGAGGCACGTCTTTTACAATGATTGAGCTAATGGAACAAAAACTGTATGAACCAATGTGACAAAATTGATGTACGCCGGTAAATCCAGCAAGAATACACCAATCGCCAAGATGAACGTGACCGGCCAGCGTGGCATTATTGGCCAAAATGTTGTTATCGCCAATCACGCAGTCGTGGGC
>JABSOG010001190.1 GCA_013216025.1 Algicola sp.
CATGCATCACCCGGCTGTTGTCGATGAGTAACACATCGTTGTCTTGCCACTCGACCTCCTCGGTCATTTCCCCAGTTACCTGGGTTATTTCCTGGATGATAGACGGGGCCAAAGGTTCGCCGTTGGCCCATAAGGTTTGCGGTTTACCGACGTTGAACGAAGGGCTGAAAATGTTATTGGCAAAGGCCAGACGTGTGCCGAACAGCGTCGGGTGGGCGGCCGGGGCATAGTGTTCGGTGTACAAGGATAAATCGTCGTTCAGTCGCCACTCCAGGTTTTCTATATTGGCGTGGAACTGCTGCAAATGGGTCAGCCCGATTTCGTCGGGGTTATTGAGGTTGTATTCCGGGCGTTCGTGGAAGATGTAGTTTTTCCAGACAGATGGGGGCAGGGTGCGGCAGTATTTGATATTCGCCTTTTTAAAGGCTTTTTGGGTGTCTCCAGACAAGGCGTCCCATACCCGGTAGCCGTCGCACAAAGTGGTTTGTGAACCCATGCCTGCGGCTTTTGCGCAGTAAAACCAACACAAGTCTGGGGTGGCGAGATCTTTGCCGTTTTCGCAGTGCAGTCCGACGCTGTCCAAACCTGCATCTACCTTTTGTACGCCCTTAGCAAAATGCTGGCGCAACGAATCTTGGTCAAGCCGCGAACTGAGCAGGCCGACAAAGGTAGAAAATGTCTCCAGGTCAACGTCGAAACCGCGAAACAATAAGGCACCGGCTTGTTTTAACCGGGTTTTGGGTTCTAAAGACAGGGCCCGTGATATAGGAACCGAGGTGGCGCTTTGGAGTTGTAAAAATTGACCTTTTCCAAACGGAGACGCTTGTATCATTGTGTTGGCCTTGTTCTATTATTGTTAATATATCTGTGTTCAGATTGATGAAATAACGCTTATTTAAGCATCAACAGAGCAGCAAATGCTGCAACCGAGTCTGGTTTATCAGCCGGGTCAGCCCCTGACCCGGTCCGATTTCTTCAAATTCATTTTGTCCCTCTTCAACCAGGTAACGGATGCTGTCGTGCCATTTAACCGGCGAATAAAGTTGCCGGGTAAGCAATGAAACCAAGGTTTCTTGTGGCTGGTTTTGCGGGTAGGGCGTGCCGGTGACATTGGCTATAACAGGTATGGTCGGGCTGTTAAATTCAAACTGTGCAGCATAGCGGCCGAAGTTTGAGGCGGCGCTTTTCATCATCTTGGAGTGAAACGCACCGCTGACCGGCAAACGCACGACTTTGCTCGCCCCGGCTTTTTTAAGTGGTACCAGGGCGGCTTCGATTTGTGTTGTGGTGCCGGAGATCACGATTTGGCTGGGCGAGTTGTAATTGGCGATGTCGATAGAGTCGAAACCTTCGCTGGTTAGTACTCGGCTGATCTGAGCGGCATCGAGGGCGATGATCGCAGCCATTGCGCCTTGGGTGGCCTGAGCCATCAAGTCGGCGCGTTTGTGCACCAACTTAAGCCCGGTGAAAAAGTCAAATACGCCAGCGCACAGCAAGGCATTGTATTCCCCCAGACTGTGTCCGGCGGCAAAATGGGGTTGCTTGTTTTGTGACAGTGCATCGAAGTAATACAGCGCATTGACCGTATAAAGACAGGGCTGAGTGTACCGAGTGTGGTTCAGTTGCGCCTTGGGGCCTTGCAGGCACAAGCGGCGTAATGAGTATCCCAACAAGTCGTCAACCTGCGATTCAATGGCGAGGTATTCAGGCACCCGGTCAAACAACTCCCGGCCCATTCCCTGGCGTTGCGAACCTTGTCCGGGAAAGACAAAGACCATTGTTTTATCTCCTAAATTTTTATTATTGAATCAAGCACCTACTTAGTTTCTCAGGTGGTGACACCAAGTGCAACTGATAATTGCACCGTAACAGAAAAAAATGAATTTGGTGGTCGTTATCGACAACAGTGGCACCAGCGATTAAATGGGTCCGCCAGATTACAGAATTTAAAGGATAATTCGTCCATGAAGGGGGAGTCCTAGGACAAGCTCCTAGTATTCGCTCACATTGACGGGAGACATTGTGCCCCACAAAATAAAGTCAATCGAACAGGGCTAAAACAACTGGGGCATATCTTGTCTTATCAGCGGAATATAACGTTTGGCGACAGGTAGCGGATGGTCGCCATTCATTATCAACTCTTTTTGATACAGTATCTCGCCAAGCACGACCAAAACTAACAGGTGTTTTTTGTGAATAGTAAATTCAGTGCAAAGATTAAAAAAATAAAAAATCGTCGAAGCTTTTTCAGGAAGGTCGAAGGTGATGAAATATTTT
>JABSOG010001191.1 GCA_013216025.1 Algicola sp.
GCAAAGTCGCTCAACAGATTCACCACGCCCCGGTGCTCAACCATCACCCCTTTGGGCTGGCCAGTTGAACCTGAGGTATAAATCACATAAGCCAAACTGTTGTGGTTGTGATCTTGTGCAGTCGCTGGGTTTTCATCAGAATAATCCGTGAATAATTGCTCATCAAGAATGACCATTTTTATATCAGCATCGATGCGGTTCAACAGCCCGGTTTGGGTCAAAAGCAGCGCAATGTCACTGTCTTCGATCATGTAATTCAATCGGTTTTGCGGATAACCCGGGTCAAGCGGCACATAAGCGCCACCCGCTTTAAGAATGGCCATCATGGCGACGACCATATCTACCGAACGCTCGACGCAAAGGCCCACCAAAGTGTCGTTTTTAACCCCTTGTGCGATTAAATAATTCGCCAGTCGGTTGGCCTGTTGATTGAGTGCAAAGTAGCTGAGTTGTTGCCCTTCAAACACCACCGCCAGTTGGTCTGGGGTGCGTTTAACTTGTTGTTCGAACAATTGAACTATCGTGGCTTGATTGTATGCTTCTTCATTTGTCTGGCGACTAAGCCCAAGCAACCGTTGTTGTTCATCAGTACTTAACAGCTCTAATTGATCAATTCGGCCATGCGGGTTGGCCACAATACCGTCGAGCAAACACACCAAATGCTGAGCCAACGACTCAATGGTTTTGGTGTCAAACAGGCTGCGATTATATTCAAAAGCAAATAACAAACCCTGTTCGGTTTCCATTGCATTGAGGGTTAATTCAAACTTGGCCACTTGATGTTGGTCTTCTTCAGCCAATGATTTAAGCGTCAAGTCAGGCAATTCAAAGGTGCTGTTTTCGTTATTATTCATCGCGAACATGATTTGAAACAACGGCGAAAAGGCGGTGCTGCGCTGTGGCTGCAAGCGCTCAACCAGTTGCTCAAAAGGCACATCTTGATTGGCCTGAGCATCGAGGTTGACTTGTTTTATGTGGGCCAAATAATCGACAAAAGTTGGATTATTAGTGCAATCAGCACGTAAAACCAGAGTGTTGACGAAAAAGCCAATCACCGATTCCAATTCTTTTTGCAGTCGGTTAGCCACCGGTACGCCCATGACAATATCATCGCTATTTGAATGGCGCGATAACAACAGTGAAAATGCCCCGTGTAATGTCATAAACACGGTGGCATTTTGATCTAACGCCAGTTTTTTGAGGGCTTTGAAGGTGTCTAAACTGGTGCCAAATTCGAACATCGCCCCTTCAAAACCTTGTTCTTTGGGTCGAGTGCGGTCAAGCGGCAATGCGTGCACCTGAGGTAAATCGGCCAGTTGCTGGTCCCAATAATCTAATTGCGTGTCCAACGCGCCACTTTTGGCAAACTGTTGTTGCCACTGAGCGTAGTCAGCATATTGAATCGGTAAGGCGGGTAAAGGGTTGGCTTCACCGGCATTTATAAATTGGCTTTTTATAGATAAGTAATGCGACCAAAATTCGCTTGTCATCAAGCCCATAGACCAACCGTCTGATGCGATGTGATGCATATTAAACAGCAATACGCCTTCACCGGCTGATAGTCGAATAAAGGTGCTTCGCAACATTAAATCACTGCTCAAATCAAACGGGGTGTTGGCATCATTCAACGCAGCCTCACGCACCGCCAATTGTTGATTTTGTGCCGATTGACCACGCAAGTCGATGTTCGTTAAGGCAAATTCAAATTCAGCTCTAATGTGTTGCATCACGCCATCATCACTATCACTTTTGACGAACACGGTACGCAGCGGTTCATGACGAGCAATAATCCGTGAAAAGGCCTGCTCTACTACGTTTTCGTCAAACACACCGTTAAAAGCCAACGCCATAGGCATGTTGTATTGCACGCTCGACCCGCTCATTTGGTCGATAAACCACAGGCGTTGCTGAGCAAAAGAAGTCGGTTGAAAATCGCTGGTGCGTTCAA
>JABSOG010001192.1 GCA_013216025.1 Algicola sp.
CGTATTTTATCGCCGCTTCAGTGTCTTTTACTGCCGCATCGTCGCTGGTGGCCAATAACTTGCTGTATAGCACCAGAGCTTGTAGGTCATCGTTCTTGATTAACTCAATCAAAGCCACTTGGGCTTTTTGCGGAGCATAGTTTACCAGTGGGTTGTCTGGTGTCAGATAAGCTTGGGTTAACAACATGGTCGATTGAGGCTCGCCGTTTTGGTTGGCGGCGCTCAACCAATGTAACGCTTTGACCGGGTCGGCTTTACAATGACCCTGTACGCTCAAGCATTGGTAGAGTTCAAACTGCGCTCTGGCGTAACCATTGACCGCTGATTTTATTAGCCAATCTAATGACGTGGGGCCATTTTCGGGGGTTCTGCCTGCTTCAACCAATTTGGCATACATATATTGTTCCACGGCGTGGCCCTGTTTGGCTTTAGTCAGCAACTGCTGGTGGGCTTGTGACTTGTCAAAGTCACCCCGTTTTGCGAATAGTTCAAACAGCCTGAGTTGATTGTCGTGGCGAATGGGGTTGTTTTGGCTGTCGTAACTGGACTGAAATTGCCAGCTGTTGACTGCTCTGATAATCGAATCACTGATGTCATCGTTCGGGTAAGCAGCCAGTATGTTGATGTTTTTTGTTTTTCCGTTTTCATTGACATCAAATTGAGCGATAGCCCAGATGTTGGATTTTTTTTCGTAAACGGCAACCGGGTACTCTGGATCAGGTTTACTGACTGCAACGGCGTGTTTAATGACTGCTGCTTTGTCAGATAATACTTCTGGGAATAGAGCAGCGTTGAGGGCATCTTTGCCATATTTACTCTTCAACTGTTTATAACGCAACTTGGCATTTCTTCTTGAGGGCACCTTGGTGCGATATTCTATGTAGGTAGTTTGGGCGGCGGGGTGTTTGTTATCCATCGCCAACATCACCCAGGCAAATGCTTGAATGTAATCGACGTTGGTGCCATTGCCTTTGGCATAGGCATTAGCCAAAGTCAGTTGCGCGGAGCTGTTGCCTTGTTGTGCAAGGCTGAGTAATTGAGGGAAACTGCGTTGATAGTCTCCCGCAAGATATTGCTGATTGACCTGATAAAAGTCTGCATTGGCATTAAAACCAATCATGATCAAGGTCACTAATCCCGAAGTAAAGAGTCTCGAAGTAAAGAGTCTCAGGGCCGTCAGTCGTTTTACGATTGAGTTGCTCATTTTTAGAACAAACGGTTCAAACCATTAAGCGCCGCCACCCGGTAGGCTTCGGCCATGGTTGGGTAGTTAAAGGTGGTGTGAACAAAATACTCTATGGTATTGGCCTTGCCTTTTTGTTGCATGATGGCTTGGCCGATGTGAATAATTTCGGCCGCACTGTCACCAAAACAATGAATGCCCAGTATTTCTTTGGTTTCACGGTGAAACAGAATTTTAAGACAGCCGACATCGGTGCCGGTGATTTGTGCTCTGGCCAAGTGTTTGAACTGTGAACGACCGACCTCATAGGGGATCTTGGCGGCGGTTAACTCTTGCTCGTTTTTACCCACTGAACTGATTTCGGGAATGGTGTAAATACCGGTTGGAATGTCTTCAATCAATTTGGCTGTGCCGTCTTTATTGCCCACCATGCCATTGGCGGCAATACGGCCTTGGTCAAATGCGGCACTGGCCAGGCTGGGGTAACCTATCACATCGCCTACCGCATAGATGTTGTCGACTTCGGTCTGATACTTGTTGTTGACCTTTAGCTGGCCACGTTCATCGGCTTGCAGGCCAATGTTTTCGAGTTTCAAGCTGTTGGTATTGCCGGTGCGTCCATTGGCAAACAGCAGGCACGAAGCCTTCATCTTTTTACCAGACTTGAATTCTACTATTACGCCATCAGCGGTGCCTTTTATGCTGTCGAATTCTTCGTTATCGCGGATCACCACGCCACTATTCCAAAAATGGTAGCTCAAAGATTGTGACATTTCGGCATCGAGAAAAGACAACAGGCGATCGCGGTTGTTGACCAAATCAACTTTGACCCCCAGTCCTCTAAAAATTGAAGCGTATTCAGAGCCAATAACTCCGGCACCGACAATGATGATAGAGCGTGGGCTGTGTTGCAGTTTGAGGATGGTGTCGGAGTCAAAAATATTGGGGTGATCAAAGTCGACACTCTCTGGCCGATAAGGGCGTGAGCCACTGGCAATGACAATTTTTTGGGCGGTCAGTAACTCAACACTGCCGTCATCGTGCAAAACTTCAAGGGTATGTTGGTCGACAAACGACGCCTCACCGTT
>JABSOG010001193.1 GCA_013216025.1 Algicola sp.
CCTCGTGGGTCGACATCGATACCGGCAGCCTCTGCACCGATAGCATCTCCGTTCGCCCGGCGGCCAACGGCGACCAGGCTAGATAGGCAATATCTTCATGAACACAATTTTCAATCAGGTAGGGCCAATCTTTGTGTTGCAGCAGATGAAACTCGTTTTGCATCGACACCATACGCGGCAGGTCATACTTATCACTCAAGCGTAAATACTGATTAAGCCCCCAAGGAGTTTCGTTGGACAAGCCACAATAACGAATTTTACCAGCCTTAACGCATTCATTCAGCCCTTGCAAAATATCTAACATGCCTTCGATTTGCTCGGCACTATCAACCCCGCTATAACGTATTCTATCAGGCCAATGTTCGCCAAAATGGGGCGAATTGCGGTTCGGCCAATGCAGCTGATAGAGGTCGATATAGTCAGTTTGCATTCGCTGTAAAGACGACTCAACAGCTTCGACAACGGTTTTACCGGTCATCTTGGCGCCGCCACGAATATAGGCCAGACCCGGGCCCGCCATTTTGCTTGCGATGACCACACTTTGACGTTTGCCGGGGTTATTGGCAAAGTAGTTGCCGATAATGGTTTCGGTTTTGCCGTAGGTATCCGCTCTGGGCGGTATCGCATACATCTCTGCGGTATCGATAAAGTTAATTCCCTTGCCCAAAGCATATTCAAGCTGGGCATTGGCATCTGCTTGCGTATTTTGCCTACCCCACGTCATTGAGCCTAGGCAGATGTGCGAGACATCCAGTGAACTGCTACCTAACTTATTGTATTTCATGGCTGATCCTTTTTAAGTGCCGACCTTTAAGATATGGCCAGCTAAAGATAAATTCAAGACCCAATAGACGTCCTAGCCATAAACACTCAATTCCTCCTGTACACAAAACATGTTTTTGTGTACTATAAAACCTAAGCTTTAAACGAGGGTCGTCATGAAAACCATTGATCAGATTGCAGAACGATACGTCAAATTATCTTTAAAAATAGGTCAACACAGCGAACATTATGTCGACGCCTATTATGGCCCGCAACACTGGCGCCCGCAGGCCGAAACAACCGCCCTGCCGCAATTGAAAAACGAAGCTTTGATGTTACTGGCCAATGCCCGCCAATTTGGCACATTTAGTTGCGGGGAAAAACACCATCGCATGACCTTTTTGCGGGCGCACATTAAAGCCTCTGTCACTTATATAAACCAACTGCAAGGCAATTATCTGGATTTTAACAGCGAGTGCAAAGCCTTGTACGATGTGCAACCACCCAAGTTTGATGAATCACATTTTGATGAAGTACTGGCCACGCTAGATGAATTAGTGCCCGGCACAGGCGATTTGAATCAACGACTCGACACTTATCGCCAAGAATTCAAAGTGTCAAAAGACAAACTTGACACGGTATTTGGTGCCGCCATCAACGAAGCCCGTGCCCGAACCTTGGCGTTTATCGACATCCCCGAAGACGAAAACTTCAATGTTGAGCTGGTGAACAACCAAGTTTGGAGCGCTTATAACTGGTATAAAGGCAACAGCTATAGTTTGATTCAGCTCAATACCGACCACCCGATTTTTATCGACCGAGTCATCGATTTGGCGGCTCACGAAGGATATCCGGGCCATCATGTGTTTAATGCCCTGATTGAAAAACACTTAGTCAACGACAAAGGTTGGATGGAATATGCGGTATACAACCTATTCAGCCCACTGTCTTTGCTTGCTGAGGGCAGCGCCAACTATGGCATAGAGGTGGCGTTTCCATGGCATGAAAGAATGGAGTTTGAACGCGAAACCTTGTTTCCATTGGCCGGTATCCCCTCGCACAAGGCAGAACTCTACTACCAAATTCAATTGGTGTTACATCAGCTGTCTTATGTCGATAATATGGTGGCGCAGCGTTATCTTGACGGCGAAATAGACAAAACGCAGGCAGTGGTCTTGTTGATGAAATATGCATTGAGCACTGAGCAGCGTTCACACCAGCGTTTACGATTTATCGAGCAAAATCGCGCTTATGTGATCACCTATAACTACGGACAGGATTTGGTGAAAGAGTTTTTGTCGTCGAAAATAGACAACAAAAACCCGGCAGAATTATGGCGCGGATTTTCTGAGCTGCTATCTAGGCCCAGAACGGGATCGATGATGCAGGCTGCGTAGGAGCCTCATCACAACCAAGTGGTTTTATCGCAGCAGGGGCATTTAACGAGTTTTTCGCCTCCCGCCCCTGCCAGCAAACCGCCGATAACCGCACCACCCAACGCCCCC
>JABSOG010001194.1 GCA_013216025.1 Algicola sp.
CGCCAGTTGATTCAACGGCTGGCCAACAGTATTGTGCCCTTGGTTTTGGGTGACGAAGCCATGGCCGCTGTTGTCGGCAATGGCTCAGTTAATCCAGAGGATGACGAGGAACGGCCATTGTTTGAAGGCCGGGCGGTGCTGGCTGTCTTGCCTGTGGGTGCGATGGCTGCGGTTAATCCGCCAGTGGATTAGCGGCTAAATCAGCAGCTGCTAAAACGTAAAAGCCTACTCAACGAGTAGGCTTTTTGGGTTGGATACCTTAGTTCTCTAAATTAAATTGACTCTGACCCGATTTATTTTCTAGTTGATTTTAATCTAATTGTAATGAGTATTATAAATAAAGCGACTTGCCCCTTTTATTATTACTGATCCTGATAATCATGAGTAAAATTGATTATCAATTCATCTACCTCAAGAGGGAGTTCTACGATAGTTTCCCCTTGCTCGTTTGTCACTTCAACCAAGTATGCTTTATTTGGTAAATCCAAAATTTCAACAATAACACCTGTAGTACCAGCTGTAATGACATGCTCTGGATGGTCAGCCTTAATAATCACTACGTCAAATAATTTCAACTTAAAATGCCTTTTTAGTATCAATGTATGCCGATGTTAACCTAGGGAAATTTTCCCCAACCTTGACTATCCAACCAGTAGTTACATTTGCGATACCTTTTGGTCCCCTGACAGGAATCATGACTTGATATTGGGTTCCATACTTTGTCGTTCCTTTAAGTGTTGCTGAGTTTTTCATAACCCCCTTGAGAAGTTGACTAGTCAAAGAACTAGAGTTTTCAATTGTGATACCAAGTATAGAGTTGAAGACTCTTGCCTTATGACCCCCTTTGGGATGGGATAAGTTTAATACATATTCAGTTATTTTTCTGGAATCAACGAATGCCTTTTCGGCCCCTGCAATGGCCCCCTTTACTACTCTTAATTTTGCCAACCCCGCCATTGCTTTCTCAACAGCTTTTAGTTTTCCTATTGATGGAATTGGAGCGACAACCATAGCGACCTCGAAGCCAGTATCCACACCTTCGTTGTATGCGTCTAGACCTTTTTGTCCACCCTGATCATATGCCATTGCGCGATCACCTGTCCAATCCAAGCCAGCTGTTATCGATGGATCATTCACATAGTCAACACTACTGACAGGTATGGTAGGTGAACCAGTTGATGGGCTATCGACGCTGGCATCACGTGTTACGCTCCCTCCATTGGCACCACTACTCACTGTAACGGTTGGACCAGTTACACTTTCAATCGCAAATATTTCTCTGGTGACGGAACCATCGCTATTCTTCGTCTGTACAACTTGAACATCGCTAGCACCAGACGCAGCGAGGTTATTACGTTCTTTTAAGGTTAACCGACCAACATAGCCACTCGGATCAGTATACTTCAACGGGTTATTCATCACATAGCTGTACGGATTGAGACTCTGTCCATTCTCCGGCATTGAGATAAACGGGTCTACAGAGAGGAATCTACCCAGCTCCGGATCATAAGCTCGCCCATTCATATGAATAAGCCCACTCCCACCAAGATGCTCATGATCCGTAAAACCTCTTGGTGTCACCGGATCATCAGGCAGCAACCCATTCCCTTCAGTGCCATCTGCCTCCCTTGCCCCCGTTGCCGTTCTTGCCTTGCCGAATGCATTGTAAGTGCGTTGTTCTACTTGCATGATGCTCACTGTCGACAGTGTCGCTAGCGTATTCCCATCGGTGATTGTATCCACTGACCCCAATCGGTCGCGGTGGATGTATTGCAGCCCAAAGATACCATTGCCTGTACTTCGTGTCATTATCGCGTAATCGCCAATGTAGGCGCGGCTGGTTGTTTTACCGCTTTCTATTTCCACTTCATAACTGCCGCCCGCCACGTAGTGGGTGGTTTTGTTGCCGGTTTGTTGTTTATAACGCAAGCCGTCACTGCCGTAGTTGAAGTCGGTTGTGGTGCCGTTTTGGTTGGTAATTTTTGTCGGTTTATTGTTGCTGTTGTACTTGATGGTGCGGTACGTGGCGGCATTCAATTGTTCAGTGCTGCCCAACTTGACGGTTTTTTGGGTCAGGTTGCCGTTGTCGTCGTAATAAAAGTTCGTCACTCGACCGGCGGCGGTTATACCTAATGCTTTTGTTGCCAGCGCGAGTTGGCTGACCGCGTTAGGACCGCTGCCATTGTATTGGTGAGGCTTGGGCGTGGCCGTATGAGTGTTCTTTGTTTTGAGGCGGCAACAGTCGTACCCCACAGGCTGAT
>JABSOG010001195.1 GCA_013216025.1 Algicola sp.
GGTCGTGGCATGGGCGTAGTTTTTGTCATGTGCGGGCTGTCGATGCTGGCCACCGTGGTGCTATTTTGGGCCATGGGTGTGTTTGGGCGTCTTAAAAGCCAAGTCAGCGAACATTATTCATAAAAGAATTAATAGCTTTTCTATAACAACAATTTAAGGGGATATCATGATTGATGATCGCATTTTAAGGGGCATACCGGGGCTTGACAGCGGGGACACCGTCAAACAGGTGGATGCCAGCCAAATGGATGAAAAAACCTTCCGCCGTGAGCATATCAATACCAATACACCGGTATTGATTAAAGGCGGGCTCAAGCATTGGCCGGCTTTTGACAAGTGGTCGAAAAAAGGTTTTCTGGAAGAGATTGGCAAAGGCAGCGAGGTTAATTACCATCGCCACCTCAACTTTTCGAATGACAAGCGGATGAAAGCCACCGCCAAAAAGCATGACTTTGTCGAGGCGATTGATGAAATGCGTTCGGGGATTAATGAGATTTTGTTTATGCGGGTTAATTTTCAGCTCAAACCTTTTAACAAACTCAAGGAAGACATGGATGGATTCAAGTTTTTGCCGAAAAAGCCCAAGCCGTTGTACTACCCTGATTCAAGAATGTTCATCTACAAAGGGGCTGGGTCGAGCTGGCATTTGCATGTATTGGACGAAACCCTGATGTGTCAGGTGGCTGGCCGCAAACGGGTGGCATTTATACCCACCAATGACAGTAATTACCAAGAGTTAAAAGATATTTTTTACAGCGACAAACTGATGGAAGACGACAACTGCATGAGACACATGAAAGGTCGTATCAAACCTTTGGTGGCCGATGTTGAAGCCGGAGACGCCCTGTATATTCCGCCAAACTGGTGGCACGGCGTGCAACCGCTCGACAGCGAAGTGGGCATGACCATTCCGTATTGCTGGCGCTCGCCTTATCACAAAATCTCGAACCTGCGATATCCGGCGGTACGTGAGATGTACAAAGATGCGTTCAAAAAACCGTCTTTGGCAACCATAGTGGTGCCTATTTATGGATTGCTGACCATGATGGCCCAGTGTGTTCACCGCGCCAAACAGTTGGTTGGCCGTTAATTGTGAGCCGTTTTTCACTGCTGTTATGTTGTTGGTTTTCGCTGGGGTTTACTGCCCTTGCACAGACGGTTGACCTGCATAAACAGGTTCAACAGGTGCTGGACGAAGAAAATCTGGTTGGCGCTAGTTGGGCGCTGATTGATCACGAGCAGATAACACTAGGCTCTGTGGGTTTTGCCAACAAGGCAAAAAATATCGCTTTGTTGCCATCAAATAAACTACATGTTGGTTCCATCACCAAAACCCTACTGGCCAGTGGGGTGCTGGTTTTGGTCAGTGCCGGTGAATTGTCGCTTGATGCTAAGGTATCTAATCTGTTGACTGGCATTCATTTTGACAACCCATGGCAAGCCACGCATCCGGTATTGGTCAGGCATTTGCTCGACCACACCTCGGGTTTGCAAGATGCACGGTTTTGGCATCTGTTTAATACCCGCGCTAAGGCCGATTCGCCTTTGCAACGGATTTTCGAGATTGAGCCGTCATTGCTCAAAGTCAGAACCCAGCCGGGCAGTCAGTTTGGTTATTCGAATTTGTCGTTTAACCTGCTGGCGATGGTGATTGAGGCAGTAACGGGCAGTCGTTATGAAGTGGCGTTGGCCACGCGATTGCTCAAACCGCTGGGCATGAGTGACAGCAGCTTTCATTTTACCGGACAAACCGGTGATTCACTTGACCCGCGATTGGCCTATGGTCATTTAGACAGAGGCGATTTGATAGCAGCTATACCGGGTTATCTCAGGGGGGCAGGGCAGTTCACCACAACCCCCGGCGATATGGTGACTTTCATGCAGTTTTTGCTGGGAGAGGGTAATAACTTGGTCACGCCGCAATTAGTTCTCCAGATGGGGCAGGTGGCACAAACCGATTCGCGCATCAATGGATTAAATGCCGGTGGCGGTCATGGTTTGTGGCGCAGGGACCGTCATGGTGTGGTCGGTTTGTGTCATGGCGGCAATACCTTGGGTTTTCGCGGTATGTTGTGTGTTTTTCCCGAGCAGCAAAAAGGCTTTTTTGTGATGGTTAACGCCGATAGCGAAACCGCCGATTATGGTCGTCTAGATCAGTTGATGATTGCCGCGTTGGGGGTTAAACCCGCCCTTAAACCAACGAAGAAAGCTGGTGATTATCAGCAATGGCTGGGCTGGTATAAGCCAGTGAGTTTTGG
>JABSOG010001196.1 GCA_013216025.1 Algicola sp.
CTAACGGGATTTCCAAATCGGGTGTTGTTTATGGACCGAGTGGTACATGCGCTTGACCGCTTAAAACGTCATAACCATGAGTCGGTGTCGGTGATGTATTTGGATTTGGATAAATTCAAAACCATTAACGACACTTTGGGTCATCTGATTGGCGATCAGTTTTTGATTAAAGTCGCCGAAGTGGTGGCCGATAATATTCGCACCTGCGATACTTTGGCCCGTTTGGGTGGTGATGAGTTTGCGATTTTGCTTGAAGACATCAATGGCAAATCAGAAGCCATCGAAGTGGCTGATCGGGTCATTAACGCATTAAAAAAGCCGATACAGGTGGGTGAACAAACACTGGCAACTTCAGTCAGTATTGGTGTGGCATTTTCAGAGCGTAAGCTCACTGCCGTTGATTTAATCAAACACGCCGACACTGCCATGTATAAGGCCAAAGATAAAGGCCGCGCGACCTATTGCGTGTTCGAACACCAGATGCTGGCCGACCAGTCAGCTTACATCAGGTTGGATTTAGAAATTAAGGATGCGTTGGCCAAGCGAGAGTTTACCTTGTTTTACCAGCCCATTTACAAAACTGCGTGCTCAAATATCATTGGTATGGAAGCGCTGGTTAGGTGGCAGCACAAAGAGAAAGGACTGATTTTCCCCGACGAATTTATCGGATATGCTGAAGAGTCGAACCTGATCATTGGTATCGACCGCTACGTGATGGATCAGGCAGCCAAGCAAATGGCTAAGTGGCAAGACAAGTTTGCAGAAGGTTTTTACATCAGTGTGAATGTCTCGGGCAAAAACTTCACCAGCTTGGATTTTGTTGATTACGTTATGGAAGTCAAAGAAAAGTACAACCTGGCTGATGGCGTATTTGCCATAGAGATCACCGAAAGGGCGCTGATCAACAACATTGAGCAGGCCAAAGTTAACCTGCAAATACTGCGTGAACGTGGCATCCAGATTTTCCTTGATGATTTTGGCACAGGTTATTCATCATTGAGTTATTTACACCAATTCCCACTCGATTGTCTTAAGATAGACCGTTCGTTTATTAATGACATGAACGGCAGCAAATTCGACAATCCTTTGGTGAAAATGATCATTGCACTGGCCAAGTCACTGAATTTAAAAGTGGTTGCCGAAGGTATAGAAAAACAAAACCAGCAAAATGTCCTTGAAAATATGGATTGTGAATATGGTCAGGGTTACATGTTTTCAAAACCCATCACCGCCGCCCAAATTGAAGAACGCTTCTTGAGCGGTAAGGATCCCAAAGAGTACCAAGACCAAAACGATCAGCAAGGTCAACAAGAACAACCTGTAGAATAAATGATGCCATGCCTCAACTGTTTTGGTTGAGGTAATCCGCCAACCGATTAATCTCCCCCAGTTGCCGCGTAATAGCATGGCGTGAAAGCAGCTGCATAAACACAGTACACCTTAACTTCAACTCAAGCTTTTCATCCAATAACTGCCTCGACAACATAGCCTCTGGCGTCTTTATCTGATAATAAAGACGAAGGGAAACTAATGATGATAACCTGATCATCATTATCAATCGCTTGGGCAGACCAACGTTGTTTGTAGCGGTCAAACTCACAGGCTGGTGACCACAGCCCAAACCCCGCGATTGGTTTCAAATAACTGTTGCTGTATTTTAGTCCTCAACGCAGCGGCTAATGTCGCTGTGCTTTTGCCGATGTCAGCCATATTGGCTGGCACTATGCCCACTGGCTGGGTTAATTCGGCAAATGGCACGCCCAAAAATCGCCGGCAATGCAGCAATCTTGACAGTTGTCGATGGCGTTCGCTGCGGTAAAAGTCGAGGTTTTTCTCTAACCGTTTGTGGGCTTTTAGTGGCAAGTTAAACAGTTCACATTGACGGCGGCAATCTTCTACTAGTTTTCTCTCCGATTAAAGCTCGATTGACGATTTGGTGAAAGGTGTTGCTACCGCCATCATTGGCTTGCTTGAGAAAACAACTGATCATAGCATCACGCAGTTCGGTGCGGCCGGGACTAATGCCCCTGAGCATCCCTAAACGCTGAGACATCACGCAAGCTTCTATCACATCAGGAGTGGTGCACATATATCTGGCGTCATTAAGCGATGTTGATATTGTTTGCGCCAGCTGATGATGGTGGACGTTGTTTTGTAATGAAGAGCTTTGGAGGTTCACTGGCACTTTTGGCTGAGATTGGGGTTTACCCGCCAACGCTTCAACAATGCCCATGCAATGAAAACCCCCGCACACCACC
>JABSOG010001197.1 GCA_013216025.1 Algicola sp.
GACACGCCAACCAAATGCCCAGTGAAGGACAAGAACTTCAACTGGCCATTGGCGACAATTGGCGCCGTGGCGGCACCCTTATCAATGTTGCGGGCACTGCCGATAAGTTTCATGCTCTGGCGGTCATGTCTAATGATTTAGACGCCGATGTGCAGTTGAGAATAAAAGACCAAACAGAATCGCAACTAACCCTTACTCCGCTGCCCTATTCGCTGGCGGCAGATTAAAGAAGAGAACCCTATGAAAATTGAAAACGAAAAAGTCGTCACCATGCATTTCACCGTAATGGATAAAGAAAAGACTGTTATCGACAGCACCTATGACGCAGAACCACTGGCCTTTATCCAGGGTTCTGGATTACTTGTACGTGCACTTGAAGAGGCGTTGTTTGGTTTGACTGCCAATGATAAAAAATCGGTTTCTTTGACAGCAGATCAGGCCTACGGTGAACGATTTGAGCAACTGATTCAATCAATGCCAAAGACCATGTTTGAAGGAATGGACGTTAATGTCGGTATGCAGTTCAGAGCCACGACTGATGACGGCGAACAAACCGTGATTGTGGTTGATGTCTCAGATGACAAGATTGTGGTCGATGGTAATCATCCATTGGCTGGCATTGATTTGACTTTTGATGTAGAAGTATTGGAAGTACGTGAGGCCACCGAAGATGAGCTCTCACACGGCCACATTCACGCCGAAGGCGAGTCTTGTGGGCATAGCCACCATTAATTCAATTGATGTCATTACGCGGCTTTAGATAAACGAAAATAAACAACGAGCCCACCGTACAGCGCAGTACGGTGGGCTTTTTTGATCTTAAATATTGAATAAAAAACCTGGGGCAAGGAGGGTGGTGCAAAAGTTGGCTACGGCGTCAAACAGATTTTTAAGACCATAGTCCATCGGCGTGTCATTAAACCCACAGATTAAATTGGCAATAAAGTTATTAAGGATAGTTCATGGAGAAGATATGGTTTTTCAGGAAGTTTAAAGTTTTGGAAGCGTTTGAAAGATACAAAGAAAGTGGCGTCCCCTAGGGGGTTCGAACCCCTGTTACCGCCGTGAAAGGGCGGTGTCCTAGGCCCCTAGACGAAGGGGACGTAATTGGTGGAGCTATGCGGGATCGAACCGCAGACCTCTTCGCTGCCAGCGAAGCGCTCTCCCAGCTGAGCTATAGCCCCGAATTCCTTATCGAGTTTTCAACTTGCTTTGCCTTTTCGACATTGCTTGCTGAGAACGGGGCGTATAATATGCATCCCGACAAAGTAAGTCAACACTTAATTTTGCACAAATTGTTCGTTTGATAATTTTTTAACCGAACAGGCTTTGTTTGTCATAAAAGCCGCCAGATGACGTGCTTTTTTTCGACGTTTAGCCTTAAAGCGCTGCTAAGATCCCAGTAATAACGCCCAATCTATCGGCTTGATTTAACGATTTATTTTGGATTTTAATTTAAAGCTGCGCAGTATAGCCAAATAATTGTTTGACCAAGTCGCTAGCGGTTTTATTTTCTCTGGCCTTGGATTCAATATCACCAGCAATTCTTGTTGCATCGTCAAAACCAAAGTTACCAGCAGTCCCTTTAATGATATGACTGATGCGGGCAATTTGTTTGTAGTTTTTCTGCTCGGTGTATTTTATCAACTGCTCAACTTCATATTGCAGGTTTTCGATGTAATTCTTTTTCATCTGTTCGAAGGCGCTGTTGTCAAAAGGGTCTTCCTCTTCTGCCATCGCCACTTTTGAATCTTGCCCCAAATAAAACGCAACCGTTTTAATAAACTGGCTACGGTTGATGGGTTTTGCTAGGTAATCATCAAAGCCGACTTCTTTGTAATGATCGACCTCGTGTTTCATCGCGTTGGCAGTCAAAGCAATGATAGGTGCTGCAACGCCTATCTGATCCATCATCTCACGGGCCTGTAGGCCATCCATTACCGGCATTTGAATATCAAGCAGGATTAGGTCAAAGTCATTTAACATCGCCTGTTCCACCGCTTTCTCGCCATTATGGGCTTCGACCACAGTCAAACCCATTTTGGTCAACATCATAACAATCAGTTTGCGGTTGTCTTCGTGATCCTCAGCAAGCAACACTGTGCCACTTAGCATCGGCGATTCGACCACCTTACTTTCGATTATCGTACTTTCTTGTGGTATCTCCGAGCCAAACTTACACACGTCAGGCACCGTCATTTCTATGGTGAGGGTCAAACAACTGCCGATGTGATGCGCACTGGTAAAAGAAA
>JABSOG010001198.1 GCA_013216025.1 Algicola sp.
GCCAATGACCATTCAGTATGCCGATTACAGCCACTGGCAACGGGAGTATCTAAAAGGCGAAGTGCTTGAATTGCAACTGGGTTACTGGGAAAAACAGCTCGAAGAGCTACCGGTAGTACATAACTTACCACTGGACTTTACACGTCCAGCGATAAAGCGCCATGAAGGGGCGAAGGTCACCGGGCAATTACCTGCTGATGTCGCCAAACAACTGCTTGAAGTGGCCAAAGCGCATAGACTCACGCCGTTTATGCTATTGCATGGTGCGTTGTCTTTGGTGTTGTCCCGCCATACCAACAGTGCCGATATTATCATTGGTACGCCTATGGCAAACCGCTTGGAGGCTGAGCTTGAGCATTTGATTGGATTTTTTGTCAATACTCTGGTGCTCAGAGCCGATACCAATCACGATACCTTGTCTGACTACTTTAAACATATCAGGCAGGTACACTTAGATGCACAGTCTAATCAGGATGTGCCGTTTGAACGTTTGGTTGAACGGTTAAAAGTCCCTCGAAGTACCGCACATACGCCGTTATTCCAAATCATGATGACAACCAACATGGATTACGGCTTGAACGATGATTTGGATATCACCTCATTTACCCTGCCGGGCATCGATATCCAGGCGTATCCATCTGATTTTATCCAGGAAAAGTTTGACTTGTCTGTTGATGTGAGTATTTCTGAACAAGGTGTTGGCCTGACTTTCAGCTATGATGTGAGCCTCTTTAGCGAGCAGCATATCACCCAATTAAACAGTCATTTGTGTCGTTTGCTCGAAGGGTTAAGCAACAGCCAATCAACCCAGACACTGGCTGCTTTGCCGGTGTTGTCTGAAGCTGAAATTAAGCATCTTCGCCATGATCTCAATGACATCAAGGCTGATTATCCCAAAGACAAGTGCATTCATCAGTTGTTTGAACAACGCGCTGCTGATCATCCTGACCATGTTGCAGTGATGTTTGAAGGCGCTCAATTAACTTATAGACAGCTAAACGAGCAAGCCAACCAACTGGCACACTACCTCAATGAGCATCATGACATTAAACCCGATACGTTGGTGGGATTGTGTGTTGAGCGCTCATTAGAGATGATGGTCGCTATTTTGGCCATTCTAAAGGCGGGTGGTGCGTATGTGCCCATTGACCCGAGTTACCCCAAAGAGCGTTTGAGCTTTATGTTCGACGATGCCGCTTTGAATGTAGTGCTGACACAAAGCCATGTTCAAGAAGTATTGGCCGATTTCAACGGTACAGTTTTGACTTTGGATGGACTTGCGGATACAAATCACCACTTTTACCACACCTACAAAAACACCAATCTGGCAGATTCGTCAGTCACTGCTGCCAATCTGGCTTATGTGATCTATACCTCAGGTTCAACAGGCCAGCCCAAAGGCGTATTAACTGAGCACATCAGTGTGGTTCGTTTGGTGGTCAATTCAGACTTTATGGATTTGGACAGTCAAACCGTGATGCTGCAAAGCGCCAATATTGCTTTTGATGCTGCAACGTTAGAAATATGGGGACCTTTGCTCAATGGTGGGCAATCTATCTTGTATCCCCATAAACATATCTCGTCAGAACAATTAAACAGTGTCATCGAACGCACTCAAGTCAATACGCTTTGGTTGACGGCGGGGTTGTTTAGCCAGTGGTCTTATGATGTGCCAGTTAAAAGTCCGTTAAAACAGCTGTTGGCCGGTGGTGATGTACTAGACCCAGATGCAATTAAGCGCGTGCAGAGTGCATTACCGTTGCTGACCTTAATCAACGGTTATGGTCCAACAGAAAATACTACTTTTTCAACCACTTATACCTTCGATAAACCCCATACCCTCAATATCGTGCCGATCGGCACACGGTTAAGCACAGACGAAGCGTATATATTAAGTGATAGATTGCAAATGGTGGCGACAGGCGCCATTGGCGAGCTGTATATGGGTGGTGATGGTTTGGCAAGGGGTTACCTCAATCGCCCTGATTTGACCGCCCAGAGTTTTATTGATAACCCATTTTATGACGCGCAAAACGCTCAGGGCAGTGCGCGTTTATACAAAACCGGTGATTTGGTTCGCTACCTATGTGACGCTGACGGCTCTTTATTGGCTGATGGCTCCTTAGAATTTTTAGGCCGTGCTGACAATCAAGTCAAAATCCGCGGATTCAGAATAGAGCTGGGCGAAGTGCAAGCGCAGTTGGCCAGCCTGGATGCGGTAGATTCAGCGGTGGTGATGGCCGC
>JABSOG010000012.1 GCA_013216025.1 Algicola sp.
AGCGATACCGTGACAGGGGTGATTGCACAACCCGAAGATTCAGAGCAACCAATTGAATTAAAAGCCAAAATGGTGGTTAATGCCACCGGTGCTTGGGCTAGCAAGCTCGACCCAAAAGTGATCATCAGGCCCATCAGGGGCAGCCATATGCTGATACCAAACTGGCGCTTGCCGGTTGGCAGCGTCATGACTTTGCTGCATCCAAAAGACCGCCGCCCAGTAATGATTTATCCGTGGCAAAATACCACTTTGGTGGGCACCACCGATCCGGATCATGTCGATACATTGGACGTTGAGCCCAAAATGACGCGTGAGGAAATGGATTATCTGTTTGAAGCCATTAATAGTGAGTTTCCCGGCGCGAAGGTGCAAAGGCAAGACGTTATTTCCTCGTACGCTGGTGTCAGGCCAATTGTCTTAGACAAGCCAGTGGATATTTCTAAGTCGGCACTGCATGAAAAGCGGGTGCACAGCCTATTTTGCCAACCCGGGTTTATCACCGTAACCGGCGGTAAGTTAACAACGTTCAGGGTGATCGCCAATGATGTGATGAAAAAATCGGCGAAAACATTAGGATTGTCGCTGCCTATCGCCGATTTTGTGTTGTTTGATAACGCGCATACAGATGATTGCGATAATACCCGCTCTTATTTAGCGGGTCGTTATGGCCGGTTCATTCGCCAGTTCAAACAACAGTGCGGCGACGAAAAGTCGATGGTCAATAAAATGATGCAACCCGTCAGATACACCAAAACCCTGTGGGCCGAGTTGGTTTTTGCGGTCAAATACGAACAGGTGCAGCACCTTGATGATTTGTTGCTGCGCAGAACCCGGCTCGGCAACGTGTTGCCACAAGGGGGTAGAGCAGAATTGGCTGAAATACAGCAGCTTTGCCAACCCCATATGGATTGGTCTGACCAAAAATGGCAAGTTGAGACCGCGCGTTATCTCGACATTTGGCAACAATTCTACAGTGTGCCCCAGTGATCACCGATGAGTAAGCAGTTATGAGTGTAAAACCGGGGTATATCCTCACCATAGACAATGGCACCCAAAGCATTCGCGCCATCTTGTTTGATATGAATGGCGAGTTGGTGGCCAAGGCGAAAATAGAATTGGTGGCTTACTTTTCTAAGCAACCGGGCTGGGCCGAGCAAGAGCCTGATTATTTTTGGCAAAAACTGGGCGAAGTCTGCCACTTGTTGTGGCAACAGCCGGGTGTCGAAAAAGACAAGATAATGGCAGTATCGTTGACAACTCAGCGCGATACGGTGGTGAACGTCGACAAACTCGGCAAACCGTTACGCCCCGCGATTCTTTGGCTCGATCAGCGTTTAGCCGACATTCAAAAACCGATGCCATTGCTTTGGCGAGGCATTTTCAGGCTGATTGGTCAGTCCAGCGCCATCAAATACTTCAGGCGTAAAGCCAAGTCTAACTGGATAGCGCAACATCAGCCCCAAGTCTGGCAAAATACCCACAAGTTTCTCCTGCTTTCTGGCTTTTTGACTTATAAACTGGTGGGCGAATTTCGTGATTCCGTGGCCTGTACGGTCAGTTACTTACCGTTCAGTTATCGCAAAATGACGTGGGCCAGCCCGCTTGACTGGAAGTGGTTAACCACCCCAGTAACGCGTGAAATGTTGCCAGATTTGTTCGAACCAGGCCAAGAACTCGGCAAAATCGACGAAGTTGCCGCAAAACACACCGGCATCCCCTTGGGTTTGCCGTTAATTGCAGCGGCCTCAGACAAAGCCTGCGAAGTGTTGGGTTCGGGTTGTATCTCACCACATATGGCCAGCTTAAGTTATGGCACGACGGCCACGGTTAACACCAATAACAGTCGTTATATCGAACCTTTGACCTTTATACCGCCTTTTCCTTCGGCGATACCCAAACATTACAACTGTGAGGTGATGATTTACCGGGGATTTTGGATGGTTAGCTGGTTCAAACAACAATTTGGTCAGCGCGAGCAGATAAGGGCCAAAGAATTGGGCGTTTCTCCCGAAAGCCTGTTCGACGAATTGGTCGACGAAGTACCGCCGGGTTCGATGGGCTTAATGTTGCAACCGTACTGGTCGCCGGGCATTCAAAATCTCGAAGCTAAAGGGGCTATTTTGGGGTTTGGCGATGTGCATACTCGTGCCCATATTTACCGCTCGATTCTTGAGGGTTTGGCTTATGCCTTAAGAGAGGGCAAAGAAAAACTCGAAAAACGCCAAAAGACCAAAATTACACGGCTGATGGTTTCGGGCGGTGGCTCACAGTCTGACGCCGCGATGCAATTGACAGCCGATATTTTTAACTTGCCCGCAGAGCGTCCGCATACCTTCGAAACATCCGGTCTGGGCGCGGCAATGAATGCAGCGGTGGGCATGGGTGTTTATCAAGGTTACCAACAAGCTTGCGAACACATGACCCGTAGCACAAAGACTTTTTACCCTAATAAAGATAACGTAAAGTTGTATGACAAACTCTATCATCAGGTGTATTGCAAGATGTACAAGCAGCTAAAACCTGTGTATCAGAAGATCAAGGAAATTACCGGGTATCCTGAGTAGCTTCCAATTTGACCGGGTAAAAGATAAACTGACCATATGGTCAAATAACACAGGTTGAACAGCTAAGATGACAATTATGGTGAAGACGATGACAAATACAACAAACAAACAAACACTGGTTTGCTTGGCGCTTTTGGCGGCATTCAGTGGCGGCGCACAGGCGCATGGCAATGAGGCGTGCGATTCGACTGCCACTTTGATTTCGAAAATCCAGGGCAGTGGCAAAAGCTCGCCGATGGTTGGCCAGCAAGTGACTGTTCGGGCTTTGGTCAGTGCGGTCAAGCCGAATATGGGCGGTTATTATCTGCAAGAAGAAAAGAGCGATTGGGACAATAACAGCAAAACATCTGAGGGGATTTTTGTTGCCGACAACGATGCCGTTACCGTTGTTAAGAGCAAGAGCAAGCGTAAACTTCAGGCCGGAGACTTAGTGACGTTAACAGCCAAAGTCGAAGAGTCACATGATTTTACCCAACTGAGTAAACCCAGTCAGTTTAAAGTGTGTTCGCACGGACATAAAGTGGACGCTGTTACCGTTAAGTTGCCACTGACCGATAAATATCAGCTGGAAACCGTTGAAGGCATGTTGATTAAACTGCCACAAAACCTAACCATTTCTGACACCTATAGCTTCAGTCGTTACGGTCAAATGATGTTGTCTAATGGCCGACTATTTTCACCCACCAATATCGCATCGCCCGGCAAAGCGGCCAACAAAGTGGCAGCGGCCAATCGCTTGAACCAAATCATTATTGATGATTCGAGCACTGAAAAAAATCCCCCGTTGTCGATAGATACCAATCACTCGTTCAGAACTGGCAATCACATCAGTGGCATCGAAGGGGTGGTGCATTACAGTTTTGGCAATTACCTGATTGAAACCACAGGGGCAATGGAGTTTCATACCGACAACAAACGCTTAGCCGAGCCACCAATCAAAACCAAGGGGCAATTGCGAGTCGCCAGCTTTAATGTACTCAATTACTTTAATGGCAATGGCCCGAAAAAAGAATTCCCGACCAAGCGTGGTGCCAATACGCTGGCTGAGTGCGAACGCCAAACCATTAAAATTGTCGCGGGTAGGAAAGTCTTGAAAGTCGATGTTTTTGGCCTGATGGAGCTAGAAAACGATGGGTATGACAAATACAGTGCCATTGTTGAATTGACCGATAAGCTCAATGCGGCAACGGGTGCTAATTACCAAATCGTTCGACCAAAAAGTGACAAACTCGGCGATGGGCTAATTGCCGTAGGCATGATTTATGACTCAGCCATGGTTGAACCCGTAGGCACTGCGGCGACCTTAAGCGAATTTCCGTTTAACTTTAAAAGCCGTCAACCGCTGGCACAGTCTTTTAAAGACAAAAAGTCTGGTGAGACATTTACCGTAGTGGTCAATCACTTTAAATCTAAAGGCAGTTGCCCCAAGGATAAAACTGATCCTAACGCCCGTAAAAATGACGGGCAGGCTTGTTGGAACGCCCTGCGAGTCGAGTCTTCACAAAAACTGGCAAAATGGCTCAAATCTAACCCCACCGGGAATAACGACAAAGATATTCTGATCATTGGTGACTTAAATGCCAATGTCAAAGAAGACCCCATCACGGCACTTATTGGCGCTGGTTATCAAGATATGGTGGCAAAATATCAAGGTGAAGAAGCCTATTCTTTTGTTTATAGAGGGCAAGTGGGTTATATAGATCACGCGTTGGCGTCAGTATCAATGGCCGGGCAGATTGTGGATGTGGCTGATTGGCACATTAATGCCGATGAAATGCGCTTGACCGATTACAACCTTGAAAACAAATCAGCAACGGCTCAAAAGCGGTTGTTTAAAGCCGATGCTTTTCGTTCTTCAGATCACGATCCGCTGATCATTGAGTTGTCACTGAAATAAAGGGTAATGTAAATAAGTTACATAAAGTTAACATTTACGCTGTCCATGGAGGGACGCCCCATTGTGTAAATACTGTACGCAACCCCAGCAAAGCCCCTGTTGATATAGCCACCGTTAAAGTCAACCGTCATCATCAAATTGACCGTTTATCGTATGGATTTTGCCAAAATAGCCCATTGTTACATACTGATTCAAAACTACATATTACAAAAAGCTATGTAATTCAGTATGTTAAGGATCGGTTGTTGATTATTAGTAATTTAAATTAACATTTATGTCACATTGTTAAAAAAATTCTGTTAGAATGCCAATCCTAAACGTCACCAAGGTTATATGACTATCATTTTGACTAGAAGTACGACAAAAACATTGATTAAGAGATTGGATTGCAGGCTAAGGTATGAACAAATTAATTTGGGGGGTTGTAGGATTATTGGCCATATTGGCCGGTAGCGCAAAGGCGACGATAAACGATCTGTTTATCTCAGAGTATGTTGAAGGTCGTGGCTATAATAAAGCCATAGAGTTATATAATGGCAAAGGCCATACCATTGATTTATCTGAATATCAGCTTGAGTTTTACCTCAACGGTGCCAGCACCGCAAGCTTTTCGATTGAATTGTCGGGTTCACTGACCGCATACACCACTTTTGTTATTGCCAACTCATTGGCGGCTTCCGAAATCTTGATTGTGACTGACCAAACCCGCAACGGTATTTGGTTTGATGGTGATGATGTGGTGACTTTGACCCATAAAAACAAAATAATCGACAGCATTGGTCAGGTCGGCATGGACCCAGGCAATGTTTGGGGCAAGAACGACAGCCAAAATAAAAGGCGTTCTTTTAAAAATGGCACTGTTCGACGGTTGCCTGAAGTAGAGCAAGCCGATGTAAATATCCTCGATAACGTTGATTTTGACGCACAATGGCAGGGTGTTGGTGAAGATAACTTCGACGGCCTCGGTTCGTACATCATTCTTGGCAACTTTGCCAGCGACTGCACCGAAGCCGACAAGTTAGAGAGCATCTGTTAAGCGCGCTGTGTATAGGTGCTTGTTGCCGCCATTCCCTACTTTAATTGGCTTCAAAAGAAAAAAGATCTCAACACGGAGCCACGGAGGTTCGGAGAAAGAAAGAGGAAAAGACCAAAAGATTGAAGGGAAAAGATCGGGTTAGATTATATCGACAGTCATTATGCTTTGCTTTTGTCCTTCTCTTTCTTTCTCCGTCGCTCCGTGCCTCCGTGTTAAGGCTTTTGATTTTAAACCCGGAGTGTTTGTCCTCTCGTCAACCACCTTGTTCACGCTCTAACCAATAATACGCCAAACTGGTCATCAACAAGATGACCATAAACGGCAGACTCACGTACACCACCATATTCCAATCGAGCACAAACAATAACCAGCCTGCCAACAACGAAAACAATCCCTGCGTAAAAAACAGTAAAAAGTCATTCACTGCCTGCACTTTGTGGTTTTCGCCGGGCAGGTAACTTTGCGCCAGCAACAAGGTGCCGGTCAAAAACAGAAAATTCCAGCCTATGCCCAACAACAACAACGCCCACCAATAATGCATTAATTCTTTGCCAGCCAGCGCTATCATCGCCACCACAGCAAAGATGATCACGCCTGTCATCAGCATGTTTTTAAGACCAAGGCGTTTAACCAGCCAAGGGGTAAAAATAGAGGGTAAATACATTGCCGAAATATGGCTTTGGATCACCCATTTGGTATCACCGAGGCTGTGACCGTCGATTTGGTGCATGCTGATGGGCGTTGCAGTCATGATATAACTCATCAAACTGTAACCGAGCACACTGGTGAGTATGGCGATAATAAAGATCGGTTGTTTGGCGATGACACCCATTGAACGGGGTTCTGGGTAGGTTTCACCCGCTTGGGTTGAGGTGTCTTTAAATTGGCTCATTAGCATCATGGCAATCGCGACCATTATCGCTAGGCCCAAAAATGTACCGGCAAAACCTTGGGGTGAACCCAGCCAGTAGCGGGTAACCACCACCAGTTCGGGGCCGAGCCAAGCGGCAAATACCCCGGCAAACAGCAGGGCTGACAAAACCTTGGTGGTATCATCTTCGCGGACGGCGCTTTCTATCGCGGCAAAACGCAACTGCTGGACAAAAGCCAGGCTGATACCAAGACACAAACTGGCCCCCACCAACAACCCAAATAGGCTGTACAACGCGGCGAACATCGCTAATATCGAACCCACAATGGAGATAGCAAAACCTATCAGTGTGGCGTTACGTCTGCCGAATTTTTTTGCCATCAGCGCAGCGGGTATCGAGGCCAGGCCGATACTTAAAATGATAACGGTTAAGGGCAGGGTAGACAGGCTGGGGTCGGGGGCTATCTGGCTAGATAAAATACCGCCAATAAAAACCATCACCGGATAGCTCGAAAAGCTCAACGGCTGCACCATAAACAGCAGGCAAACGTTTTTTGGCATTTTGAAGATTTTGCGAAGGCCAAAGGTAAACAACAGCAAAGTCACTAAGGTGATAATAAAGGTGGGGGTCATAGGTTACCTAGTCGATAGATTGCTGGGGTTGATTGATGAGTGCTTCTTTTTTTGCTTTTGTCAGTTTTTTAATGACGCATTCGCGGCGGCTAGCACCGGACCGACCATCAGATTGTTCGTGGTAAACCATTTCGACTGGCTGCCGTGCCCGGGTGTATTTGGCTGCCGATTTGGTTTTGCTGTTATGTTCTTTGACTCTGCGCTCTACATCGGTTGTGATCCCGGTGTAGAGGCTGTTGTCGGCACAACGTAGGACATAAACGAACCATTGAGACTTGTTTGTGGTCATTTATTTGCTGGCTGTTCTTCTGACAATGGCCGCTTGCGCGACGAGCTGACCATTGAGTGATAATTGCAATTGGTCTTGATCATTGAGCGGACCAACCCCTTCGGGTGTGCCGGTCAGCACCAGATCACCAGCCATCAAGGGTATGTTTTGGCTGATAAACACAATCAAATCAACAATGCCAAACAACATGTTCGCGCTGTTGCCTTTTTGCCGGGTTTCACCGTTGATGGTCAGCTCAAACTCAATGTCATCGAGCGGTAACAGCGGGTCAAAAGGGATTAAAGACGAAATTGGACAGGCGTTAACAAAGCTTTTGGCCAGATCCCAAGGGTAACTTTGTTGTTTTAACTCGGTTTGCTTTTCGCGCAGGGTCAAATCTAACGCCATGCCATAGTGACTGATGGCCGCCAGCGCCTGTTCTGGGCTGGCATGGGTTAAATCGGCCCCGAGCCGGATGACAATTTCGGTTTCATGATCGCAGCGATTGAGACTCAACGGCAATTCAATCTCTGTGCTAGTCTCGCAAGCCATGGCGCATAAGGTAGAGCGAGCTTTGAGAAAGATCACCGGCTCTTTGGGAATGGGGTTGTTGAGTTCTTTGGCATGGGCGGCATAATTGCGCCCAACACAATAAATAGTGCCGATGTCTGTTGGCTCAAAACTTGTCTTTGTCATCACATTCCCTAGGCTTGTGGCTTCTGAATCCGGTATGAATCAGGTATGGAGCAAGTTATACTATCTGCGAATTTAGATAATGGAAATACCTTATGCAAAAAGTTTTCGCCGCGTTCATGTTATCAACGCTCAGCAGTGCCTGCATGGCCGATGTGTCAGCCGATAAACGTCAGGAAGTCACGCACCTTTTAGAATTTGTTAAAACCTCCAATTGCATCGTCAACCGTAACGGCGATGACTACAAAGGCAAAGATGCCGCCAAACACATCAGCAAAAAGTACAAGTACTACCGTGATGATATAAAAACCAGCGAAGATTTTATTTTGCTTAGTGCCACCAAAAGCACGATGTCGGGCAAGATGTACAAAGTTAAGTGTCCAGGCAAGCGCGAACTGACAACCCAAGATTGGTTGCTTGGGGAGTTGAAGGTTTTTCGAAGTAAGGGGGATTTAGATGCCGAATATAAAACAAAGCGAACTCATCAGTGATGAAGATTATTTAAAGGACGAGTTGACCCGTACGGTTAAGCACGAATATGTCGATGGAAAAATATTTGCTATGGTTGGTGCAAGTGCCAATCACGGGCGTATTTCGGGTAACGTTTTTGCCGAGGTACGTGCACACCTAAAAGGTGGACCGTGCGAACCCTATATTGCAGATATGAAAGTGAAAACCTCAACCGGCAGTTATCGTTATCCAGATGTTTTGGTGGTTTGTGACAAAGACTTTATCGAAAATGGTCATGTCACCCAAACACCAGTGATCCTCGTTGAAGTACTGTCTCGCAGCACCCGTAAAACCGATGAACGCGATAAGTTATTGGAATATATCAATATCGCCACCCTCAAAGAATACGTCATCATCGAACAAGATGTGGTGGATGTTACGGTTTATCGCAAAAGCGATGACTGGCGGTCAGCCCATTATTTCCTCGGTGATAATATCCATTTTGAATCCATTGATTTTACCCTGTCAGTTGAAGAGATTTATAACCGGGTTGAGAATGAAGATATGGCTGAATTCTTGGCATAGGGAGTGGCCTCCACCGAAGTGCAGGCAATGACCACCACATATAGTCTACATCATTGACCAAAAGCGTTTGTCGCGCGGGCCGACAGCTGTCCTATCAACGCGTTGGTCGCTTTGAATGCTACGCTGTTTTGATTATTTAGGTCAGCGGCATTGGTTGCTACAAATAGTGCGAGATTCTTTTCTGGATTTATCAACATTGTCGCCAGCCACATGGTGTTGCTGCCACTGTGTTGGAGGCTGTTGTTGACAACGCCCCAACCCAGCGCGTAATCGCCGATTGCCAAAGGGGTGTGCAGTTTTTCAAATTCTGCGGCACTGAGTAAACCGTCAACATCTAAGCCGCGTGCCCCTGCCAAGTGAGCGGCAAGATAGTTGCCCATGTCTGTTAATGTGACGTGAACTGTGCCCGCAGGACCCAAAATAGCTGGGTTGTCGGTGTTGCCAGACCTGATGGGTCGCCAGCTGTTGCCAGTCATTTGGTGTCCTACCGGTTGAGTCAGATTCTCTAGTGTGTCTGGTGCACCAAAACCGCTGTTGGTCATCAATAAGGCGCTGAATAGGTTGTTGCTGAGTAGCGTTTCCCAGCTGTTGCCCGTTAGGCGTTCCATCATGGCACCAGCAATCATATAACCGAGGTTGCTGTAGTTGAATTGGCCTTGGCTGACTGCCGGTGCCCGTACCAGAGACTCTTCAATCACCTGTTGGCGTTGGGTTGTGATGTCATCCGTACGATTGTAGTAAGCGTTGATGTTGTGAATGTTGGTTGTCAATCCTGAGGTATGCGAAAGCAATTCGTCGAACCGTACCGACTCATACTCTGTCCTCATTACCCCTTGTAATTCGGGGAAAACTTCTGCAATGGTGGTGTTCCACTGTAGGGTGCCTTGTTTAACCAACAGGGCGGCAAGAGTCGATGTCATTGATTTGGCTAAGGAACCCACATGCCATTTGTCGTCTGTGGTGACTGCAACGCCGCTGTTAATTGAACGTAACCCGCTGGCACTCATTTCGATGATTTGGCCATCGTGTACCATCACCGCTGACAGTGCCGGTAAGCCGTTTTCTTTGCGAATGTATTCGACAATTTCGGTCAGTCGACCATCTCCTGCCTGACCTGTTACGGGGGCTGTGTTGTTGGCTGGCACGCTGCCATTGCCGCTATTATTGGTGGTGTCGGCGGTGCTCGAACTACTGCCACAACCAGTTAAGCCTGCCATCACACTGACGGTAACTAACATCATGGCAGTTTTTTTGATTGAGAATTTCGGCTGTTTAATTTGTTTCATTTGCTTTGTCCTGTTTCAACTCGATGAAACCAGTGTAAACGAAGTCGGTGTCAGTTTCTTTTGTGAAAATGTTTAAAAGTGTCAAACGCCGTAAAAAAGTGAGGCGATTAGATGCGAGTTTCCCGGCATTGCCTTTAATCGCTGTTTTCACCAATATTTCGGCAAAACGAAAGGCGAATTGTTTAAATATTTAATGTGAAAACATTAAGGTATTGATATATATAGCTTATCATTTTGGCCCTATACTTGCTTGCAATAACCTCTAAATAAAATAACGATACAACACAGAAAAAGCACAGCAATTCAGTGGAGCACCATATGATTAAAAAAGTAGCAGTTTTATCGATTGGCCTCATTCTTCTTGTCGCGGGTGGGCAGGATGGTTTTGCCAGCTTCGACAGCGATTCTAACGTCAAAATGCATCGGTTGGATGGGCAACTGAGTCATCGGCTTGAAGGATTTGAAGACCAGTTAAGAGAAAAACACCAACAACTTGACGAGCGGTTACGGGCAAAGTTTGAGCGACTTGATGGCCAATTTGGCGCGCAGTTTGAGCCGTTAGACCGCTCATTTGAAGCCTCTATTAGTTTGCTTGATACTGAGTTTGAAGTACAGATTGACCAGCTTGACAGTCAGTTTGAAGCGAAGTTTGACCAGCTTGACAGTCAGTTTGCAGCGCAGTTTGACCAGCTTGACAGTCAGTTTGAAGCTCAGATTAACCAGCTTGATAGTCAGTTAGAAGCACAGATTAACCAGCTTGATAGTCAGTTAGAAGCACAGCTCAATCAGCTTGATAGTCAGTTAAGTGAGATGCTGGATTAATTTATTGACCGAAACCGAATGCCGTTATAGGGCAATCGGTCTCGGTTATTAAATCTGCCGGTTAATACTCGGCAGCTTCACCGGCCACGGTCGGACCTGCTTTTACGCCTGTTTTCAAACGGCTTTTCAGATTCAATGTGCGCTTGGCGTTGGTTTGGGCTTTTTTAGTTTGCACGGCATTGGTTTTTCGTTGTGTTGCTTTCATATCAATAACTTCCTTTAGTAATACCAAATCCATTAATTAACTGGTCATTTTGCTGGCTAAAATAAGCATTAGCTGCGTTATTAATCTTGTCATTAGAGTAACTAATGACGGCGATTAATGCCTTGCTACTGCTTATTTTATTTTCCCAAAACTAGACCAGTTAATTAATCTCATTGGTATAAATAGTTAAAAAAAACTCGCTTAAGAGACACCTACTATAGCGAATTAATGCGCTAAAAAAGTTAACAATTGAGCCTGGTCTTTGCTGATTTAGGACACTTTTTCGCTTTTTCTGGTTTTACGCCAAATAAAACGCAGTAGATACATCAGGCAGAGCAGCACCAGTATCCAGGGGATCAAAAACGCCACTGCGGTGATGCTCTGTGATATGCCTTTGGACAAATTGCCACCAAAACCGCTCATTGATTCGTTGATGGGTTGCCAAAATGGCAGGCTACCCTGACTGCTGAGGGTGATGTTGAGGATATCCGTTTGCACTCTTTTCAGTAATTGGGCTTTTTTACCCATGGCGTATTCAAGGTCTGTTTGTACTTTGGCTTCTTCTTGAGCCAATTTCACCAGAGCGTCAATATCCTGTCCGCTTTTTTGCTTGAGTGCCCGTAAGCTTTTCTTATAGTCACTGAGTCTGTCGATGCTCTGTTGGGTATCGACAAATTGTTCGCCCAAATCGGTTACATCTGTAGATTGTGATGACATCTTGCCTGCATCGGTGGCGAGTTTGACTATATCGGCTACTCCGGCGGGTTGGATCCTGAGTTTTATTTGGCTGAGCTGTTGGCTGCCAGTGTCAATGCTGGCATTCAGCATGGTGCATTGGTGTGTTTGGTCTGCGTTACAGCCGTCTAGAATTGATTGGTGGGTCAGCTCAATCTTGTCATGATGAACACTGACAAACACGGAGTGCTCGTAAGCCAGATAAGCACCTAGTCCAGATTGTTGCCTATCTGCCATCATATAAGCATGGTTTGTGCTGCTTTGGCTGCTCATTAGCGAACCTGTGCAGCCACACAAGGTCATAACCAATAGTACTAGACAAATGTTGAATGCGTTTTTCATGTTAAATGCCTGATAGGGGTTTTGCTTAGCATATCAAAGCAAGGGTTGTTAGAGCAAAGCTGTTGAGGCTGCCAAATCAGCCGACTCATGTTTGATGTTTTTGAAATATAGTGTTTAGACAAACCCAAAGTCTACTCGCTGTATTTGCGAATAAGCGAGACCTTGCCATCTTCAATCTCAAGTACTTCGAGCGTGGTGCTGGTTCGCTCAATGACCTGACCATTTTGCGGATGCACTGCTTTTATTGCGCTCTCATATTTGATTACCACCACGTTAAAATCATGGGTTACGTCTAACAATTTAGCGCTGTACTTGGTATGAGCGCCGAGGTAATAAGTCATGCCTTTGCGCATTTTCTTTTTGGCGTCGTCGGCGCGGGTATCGTCAGAGTCGTAGGGGTAATGCTGGTGGCCGACATTATCGGCAAGAAACGACAAGTAGTGTTCTAACGCTTTTTTGGTCGCCGTAGGGCTTTGCGTTGCGGTCCAGGCGGCAAAATAATCTTTGGCAAATTGTTGTGGGTTAAACGATTGCTTAGACTCGGCTGCACTGGCTTGCATGGTGACAACTGTACTGACAATGCTGACAATCGCGATGATGCTTGAAATTAGCTTCCTCATAATAAATTCCTAGATGATTAATTTTGATTGCTTAGGCGAGTGATTATCCATTGTTTGGGTCTTAGTTCAATCCATTGCGATGGTTGTGGTAAAAGATGCGATGACTTGATTGTTCAATTTGGGTTTGGGGACTTGGGTTAAGTTTCAAACTCCCCCCGGAACCACTGTTCAAAAATCGCTATCTTTTTCCAGCCAAAGTGTTGGTCGGGGGCGACGATATACAGTGAATAAGGGCTGATAAACGAGTAGTCTAAAACATTGATCAATTGACCACGGCGCAGGTGGTCGGCGATCAAAAATCGACTGACAATGGCGATACCACGACCGGCCAGTGTGGCATCGATGAGCGGCACTGAATCGTTGACTTTTATCAGTGATTTTAGTCCGCTTCTGTCTACGCCGAATCGTTCACAGCACTGGGCTAATGCGGCCTGTGTATCACTGCTCGTATCCTCTAGCAGAGGGTGTGAAAATATCTCTTTTACATTATTCGTTCCGGCCTTGATCAGCATCGGGCTGGCGACCAGCACCAAAGGGTTGTCAGCAATTTTTTTAGCGGTCAGTCCGGGATAGTCACCCTTGCCAAGTCTTATGCCTATGTCTAGCTCTGCCTGACCAAATGAGACCAGTTGATTGCTGGGGGCAAATTGCACCATGGTTTTGGGGTACCGCGCCTGAAAATCACTGATTTTGGGGATTAAAAACAAAGAAGTAAACGAGTGCAGCGAGGTTATTCGCAATAGGTTGGGATTTGGGTCTGTCTTTAACGCCTCAACCCCACAGGTTATCTGACTAAAAGCTCTTTCGATGTAAGGGAATAGGATTTGACCTTCTTCGGTGAGGCTGGTTTGTTTACTTTGCCGGTCGAACAATTGGCATTGCAGGTGTTCTTCGAGCTGCCTGATTTGCTGACTGACGGCGGCCTGAGTGACAAACAGTTGTTCAGCGGCAGCTTTAAAGCTTTGATGTTGCGCGGCGGCTAAGAACACACGTAACGCTTTTAGTGGGGGTAGATTTTTCATGGGTTTTGTTAGGTCACTGTATGGTTTGACTTAAGTTTTTCTTAAGTATAGTTAACTTTATATCGTTTGTTGGCCAGTAAAACAAGGGGTATATTTAACTCGACTTCAAAAATTATTAACTCTAATAACCCATAGGATAGAAAAATGAAATTGATTAAAAGTGTATTACTGATGACCGTATTGTTTGGACAAGTGGCTAATGCTTCAATGACTACTACGACCGAGAAACTTTCTACCAACAAAGGCTACCCCTACAAAAACCTGATACATAAGGCCCAGCAGGTACGCATTCACTATGTTGAAGATGACAGCCAAAACGACAATTACGTTAATTGTCGGGTTGAGGTTAACTGGGCGGATAACGAACGCAAAACCAGTCAAATTCGGGTCACAAAAAGTGAATTCGAAGCCGAACCATTGGCCAGTTGTCTACCGCGTAAGTTGGCCAAACAGTATTTAGCGGATATTTATGCCGATTAAGATATTGGGCAATGGCAGAATGAGCGGGGCAGAGGTCGGGGGCAAGCCTTGACCCCCCCGAATTTTAGATTGGCGTCTTTAGCGTCACTTGATGACCAGTGTTGTGGGTTTTGGCATTTCACCATTCCAAGGTGAAGGCTGACATTGGTTATACCACATTGAGACTTTCTTCTTGCTTGTAAATGCCGTTAAAGCCGTACTGAGCATATGAGCATAACTATTAGGAAAATCAGATTGCTTAAAATGGATAACATCATTAACGGTAGATGAGGTTCCTCCCTCACAGGTTGAGGCAGTAAAGTTACTTCCCTCCAAATACATATTAAACCCTGTTTCACTAACCTCTACTTTAAGAACATTGTGATCTTTGCTACTTACGGCAAAAGCTGAATTAGATAACATTACCAACAAAACTAAAATTAATTTATGCATTTTATTTCCTACAAAAAATCATTAAATTTAAGAGTCAAAGATGGGGAGACCACATTAGTGACTTGCCCCCCCTCCTGCAGCCTTTTATTTGGTTATAACAATATTTCTTCCGTAGCATTTGCTGGTGCTTTCATCGTATAAAACGCTTACACTCATCCCGGTTGTTAGTGCTACAAATGCAGTTGCCCGAATGGCGTTTACGCCTTCCTGGGTCATAAAGTGCATGTTGGGAAGTACATAGACAGAATTGGTGGTAGCATCAGTGCACGCGGCATTCACTGTTGAGTCAAAATAAATGATGATGCCACCAGTTTCGACAACTTGTACTGAGGTTACTTTCTTGTCGCCTGTCCACTTTGCTGCTGCGGCACTTACATGACAGCTAGCAAGACAGCCAACCAAGGCCAATAATTTAATTACTTTTTTCATTACACTTTCCGTTTTTATTTACAAATCGATGCACATGATAACAAAAAATTCATGTCTGGTCATTTATTGTTCTTTAGCTTCTGCTCAGACTGCTGTTTTAGAAGTTGGGCTTTGAGTTGTTCAAAATCAGCCAGACCGGGTGATTGCGCCTTTTTTAACAATTCGATGGCTTTGTCGACAGCCACCAATGCCTGTTCAAAATCTTTTTCTTGCTGATATAGGTACGACAAACTGTAAAACCCCTCGACTGATTCTGGATAGGTTTGCACAGCCATTTTTAAAGCGGCTTCAGATTGTTTGATTTTTCCTGCGAAAAACAGATCTCTGCCTAATGCCATGAGAGTCGATTCGGCAGAAATATCAAAGCCGTACTTGGTAGAAGAGAGTGTTTTGTAATACTTAATGATGGCTGCTGCTCCCTTTTTTACGGTGTCAGAAGTCATGCTGAGTTTTAAATCTGAAAAGACCGCCTGCAAACCTTCATTGACAGATGCACCAACCACTGACATATGGGTTGCACCTTGTATTACCTTTGATTGCCAGACCAATTTTTGCGCGGTGCTGTTTTTAAGCGCGGTGGTCAGTTGGTCAAACGATGGACGCAAATCAGGTTCTTCTCCCAAGGTGACATAAATGTACTTTGGTAATTGAGTTTGCGACTTGATGAATTTGATTGATTTGGTTAAAACGCTGGTTGCAGGGTCTTGCGTAAGCAACCAAGGGCTCATGAGTATAAAGGCATCAAAAAGGTCGGGTTTAGTCGCCAGTACATTGAGTCCGAACATGCCGCCCATTGAGTGTCCGGTCAAAACTCGATAGGGGGCTGTTCTGTAATGTTTGTCTATATAGGGCAATAGCTCTTTTTCAAAAAATCCCATGAATTTTTCGGCCCCTTGAGGCTTGCCATTTTCGGCCAGAGTAGGGGATAAATCACGGCCTCTATTTGTGTTGGGTACGCCAACAACAATAAGCTCGGGAATTAGCGAATTACTTAACCAATTGACTATGCCTGTGGTTTGATGAAAGTGTGAGTCGCCATCTAACAGATAAAGCACCGGATATGTTTTGTCTTTGTTTTGCGCGTAGCTGGTTGGTAGGCTAATTAATATTTTACGCTGCTCAGCCATTACGCTGGAGGTGATTGTGTGTGTTTCTCCTATTGTTATGGCCTCACCAGCCAGTACCGGGGTTGTGCTTGCGCACAATATCATCAAACCTAAACTAAAAATCGCACTTTTAAACATACTCTTTTCCTCTGTTACAAATGACCCGTAGGCGATTGTTCAGAATAAGCTATGTTCATTCAGAGTCAACATCAACATTGAAACTGGTGGTTAATCCTTATTTTTGTAGTGCATCGCTTGGCTCAGGGTGTTGACTGGTTTAAAAATGTTGTCTTGTCATCACCTGGGCAGGTGTTAAAAGTTAAGGTAAATTCAGCACCACCCAGTGTGTTGCTCTGCGAGATGACCAGCTGCGCTTTATGCCATAGTGCGATTCGAGAAACTATCGCCAAACCCATGCCAAAGCCTTGTTTTTCGGCGATATTATCACCCCGGGTGAAGGGTTTTAGCAATTCATCACGTTTGTCTTGTGCGATGCCCGGGCCGTCATCGGCTATTGTCAGTATTACGCCAGACAGGGTCTTGGTGACACTGACGGAAATGGCGGTTGTGGCATATTGGCGGGCATTACCCAACAGGTTGTTGACTAGCATGGTCAGATAGTTGCCGTCACCGAGTACCATTGCTTTAAGAGCAGTATCATCTGTGCCTTTCCATCTAACGGTTTTGTCGTCGGCATCCACGCAACTGACACAGTCGTTGACCAAGCTGTTAAGATCAATCGGCTGACGGTCAACTTCAATCATCGCCTGATCGAGCCGGGCGTAGCTGAGCAGAACATTCACCAGATTTTCCATTTCGTCGATGTCGCGGCTGATGTGGTTTTGGTATTTTTCTCGGGTTTTGGGGTTCTGCGTTTCTTGCAAGGCTTCTATACCAAAGCGCAAACGGGCCAGCGGGGTGCGTAAGTCGTGAGAAACGGCATTGCCGAGCAATTTGTTGTCGCTGATCAGTGTTTCGATGCGTTGCGCCATGCGGTTAAATTCGGCTTCAATATCGGCTATATAAGAAGTGGCTTTGGTGCTGATGCGTTGGCTCAATTGGCCCTCGCCAAACGCTTTGGCGCTGGTGCGCAATTGTTTTAATCGTGACAGTAAAGGGTAAAGCCAGCTTAATACAACCAGCAATATTCCAGCATAAAATACTGTGGTGAACGCCAGTTGCGCCGAGGTATCGTCTTGTTTAACCAATGACAACGGCAGTGACAGGGTCAGTACTTGTTGATGGGTGGGCAAAATAAAGTGGATTGACAGTTTGTCGTCAGATTCTAGCTCCAATGGTTTGCCCTGCTGAAAATCTTTTTGCAGCGATTGGGGCAGGGGGAAGGCGGTCAAATCCATCAGGTTTAGTGTCAGCCTATTTTGTGTGGGCCAGTCGGCCACAAATTGTTGGGGTGTTTTTTGTTGATCAACGGTTTGCGCCAATGACGAACCCATTTGGCGATAAGCGGCCAACTCGTCAGATTGTGTAGGGGATTGGTATTGGCCAAACAATTCGTCGAGGGTCCAGCCCAAGCCGAAAATGGCGATAAACACCACCAGTAACAGTGAGAATGTCAGCTTCACGTCCAGGCATCCTCGACAAACAAATAACCCTTGCCCCACACTGTTTTGATGCGATAGGGATTGGAGGCATCATCGCCTAGTTTTTTGCGGATGCGCGAGACAATAATATCCATTGAGCGGTCGAAACCATCGTATTCGATGCCGCGTATTTCACTGATCAAATCTTTGCGGTTGACCACTTTCCCTGCCTTGGCCAAATACCACAATACATCAAATTCGTTGGACGATATTGGCATGACTTGGCTGCCTAACGTGGTTTTTCGGGTATTGGCGTCTATCGTTAATTGGCCGAATTTCAGGGTGTTTGTGCTCTGTCGTGTGTTCTGCTGTGAAGTGGCGGTGGTTGCTGCCCGGCGAAACAAGGCTTTGATGCGAGACAGTAAAACGCGAGGTTTGACCGGTTTGGTAACATAGTCGTCTGCACCGAGTTCGAGCCCTAACACTTCGTCCATTTCTTGGTCGCGGGCGGTCATCATTAAAATTGGCCCATGATAGAAGTGGCGCACGGCTTTGCACACATCAAAACCGTCTTTTACTGGCAGCATGATGTCGAGCACCACCAAATCGGGCTGGTCTGATTCAATTAGTTCGATGGCGACATCGCCTCGGGTGACCAAGGTAATCAGATATCCCTGCTCGCCAAGATAGTCACTGAACCACTGCGCTAGCGACTGGTCGTCTTCAACCAACATGATGTGTTTGGCATCGGGCAGCTGTGTCAAAATAATCTCCATCTTGATTTAGAACGGGTATTGGATTTGTATACCCAGGCAACCACGACTTGGGTTTGAGCCAGTATTTTACCTGAGTCTTGGTGTCTCAGCACAAAATCATTGCTTTTGGTGCTTTGAAAATCAAAGCTGTATTGACCTTTTGTCGCCGTGTTCCAGCATTTTAGCACCTTGTTGCGCGTTGTATTGACCAAACAATAATTGGCTGCTTTGGCATATTGCCAGTCAAACGTGACCTCAAGATAACAGGTTTGGCCCTTACGCAAGGCCACGCATTGCTCGGGGGTGACACTCAGCAACGCTGAAACTGGCGCTGAATGGACGTTTATAGTGGTGAACATCGCTAAAAATGCGAATGACACACTGGTTTTGATGGTTTTTATAGCGTTAAGCATCATCATATTCTCACCCTTAAAACACGTAACTGATGCTGGTGCTGAAGGTGGTTGACGTTGATCCGCTGGTGGAATGATACATTGGAGAGTTGAGCTGTTCGTCAGAATAAGACACCACGGTTGCCGTTGCCCGATAAACCCAATCTTCGTTAATGGGATAGGTCACGCCTACCTCTGCATTATAGTTAAAACCTGCGCCCGCCTGATAGGCTGTGAAGGAGCTGCGATCGGCTTCTTCCTGTCTGACACCTTTGTAGTAGTCATTGGTTGTTGAATCTGAATATTGTACGCCCAATAGGCCGTGAAAATTCCAGTTACGCAGTTGCCAGTTGCGGCCAACCAATGCAGATGCCATGCGACCGTGGTGACGGCGAATATCTTGAGATACCGAGAACTGCAGGATATTGTTGCCAAAGTAGCCTGATAATCGGCCACCGATCATAAAATCACTGTCTCGGGTAACAAAGTCAATTTCTTGCCCATTATTTTCACCCCCCATAGCCACTCCGATCAACTTGAGACCTGGATTTTTACTGCTGCCAATAATATCAAAAGACCAATTGTCATTGGTATAGGCGTTATACCCGATAACAAAAGGGTCGGTGCTTTCGGTGAACTTATCGGCAAATCGTTCGAGGAAAAATCCTTTGTAGTTGTAGCTCCAGTTGAAGATGCTGTAGCTGCCGGTCCAGTCGAGCTTGCGTGGGTTGGTCGAAGGTCCCTCGTGGTTGGTGTAACCCAGACCGATCTCAAAATAGTTCTCGGTGGTATTTTGGCTGTTGCCTCGCAATGCTTGAGAGATACTTTGGGCCTGGCTGGCCGTTGCAAATGTCAGTGTTAATAGTGTGGCAATGGCCGCAGACAATTTGTTGATGGATAAATTCATGTGATGTACTTCCGTTGTGGTTTCATTGTTGCCATTGTATTCATCGCAGAAAAAGATTGGCGTAACAAGATAAAGCATCTGTAACAAAGTGTAGGAATTGTTCGGTGTGCAAGTTTAGGGTTCTAAATAACGGTCTCTGATTTTTCAAATGCTGCGGTGGGCGTACCTTGATGGAAGCGGATTTGCCATTGCCCATCATTAATCTGCCAAATTGAACAGCGTTTGGCATGACGGCTCAATTGGCCGTCTGGTTCTAACCGGGCCTGTTGATAAATCAGTTGAATGGTATTCTCAGTCAACTGAATAAATTGCACGTTTTGCGACCAAGGGGAATGCGCTGGTTTGGCTTCGTTTAACAGCGAGTCAATGATGTCTTTTTTGCCGTAAGACGTGCCTGAATAACCAATTTCGATAAAGTCATCGTGGATCAGTTGCTCAAGATGTTGCTTGTCGTTACGGGTTGCGTATTGTTGGAGCGTCTTTTCCAGCTTTGCTAACTGTTCAAGATCCATACTGCTGCCTCTTTGGGGGGTAAACGCGCCCATAATATCAATATTGGCCAGGTATTCAAATTCATGTTATTTAAAGCAGGGTATTCAGGATAAAGTATGTAAAATAAAGACTTCCTATAACCCACCAATTCATTGGCAATATGATGTAATTAAGACCTGCGGCGTAATAAAATGCTCAGTCATGAGTACAAGGAGCTTAAGATATTGGTGAAGTTGTTGAATACACAAGCCTAATTGCCCCGAGTTTAACCATTGTCATTTTGGTATAATTGTCGCAATCAAGTGGGTTTGGTCGTTAAATCACAACAACATCTGGCCCTATTTAGTTAAACGGTCTATAGTAAACACTCTAAAAAACATGACATTGACCAAAGAAACCATGTAAAGGGAATCGAAATGTCGATCCTAGAGAGTAGTATCAGCAAGAAATGTGCGAAAATCACCGATATTGGTCGTATCAGGCATCTTAATGAAGACAGCCTGCATTGCGGCGATAACCTGTGGGTTGTGGCTGACGGCATGGGTGGGCACGCTTGTGGCGATGTGGCCAGCCAGTTGGCTATCAAGGTGATTGTTGACCAGTTTACCAAATCAGCCAATTTGGTTAATGCGATTGAGTTGGCACACGACAAAGTATTGGAAGCCGGGCAAAAAGGTGAGGGTCAAAAAGGTATGGGGACCACGGTGGTGGCCTTAACTTGTGTTAATGATGAATTTGAAATTGCCTGGGTAGGCGATAGCAGGGCCTATTTATGGCAGCCAGAACATCAAAAGTTGGCGGCGTTGACAATCGACCATTCTTTGGTAGCGGGCATGGTACAAAAGGGCATTATCAGCGAAAAGCAGGCTCGTTTGCATCCCCAACGCAATATGATCACCCGTTGTTTGGGCTCAAAACATACGGCCACTTTTGAGGTCGACAAGTGTCAGGGGTTATGGCAACCAAACCAGCAAATATTGTTGTGCAGTGATGGCCTCAGTGATGAGATTTGTGAAAGCCAAATGGTTGAGTTGTTGCTTAAGGCAGGTTCAAATTGCGACAAACTCGAACAAATGGTCGATGCCGCCAAAGAAGCCGGTGGTAGGGACAATATTAGTGCGATATTGATTGACTCGCCAGTGAATACAGCTTAAAGAATGCCACAGAAAAATACTGAGACTGGCGGCGCTGAACGACTGAATCAGCTGCTCGATACTTCATCACAGAAAAACCGCAACGTGTTGTTAGGTTTTTTGGTAGCGCAACTCTATGTGCTGGTCTAATTCCCCAAGAGCATTTCTGCGACATCATCTTCAATGTCATCAAATTCATCCTTACCGATATGAAGACACTCCATTACATCCATACCTATTCGTTCCCATTCTGAGGTGTCTTTAAAGCGGCGCACCCTGTTGACCACATTTTCGGCGATTTTCAAGGTGGCATACAGCAGTTTAGCCTCTTCATTCTTTTCAAAGTTGAGAAATTGTTCATCATGATGATTCAGAATGATACCGCAGATTTCTTTCGGTAGACCCCAAGCATTGGCAATGTAATAGCCCATCACGGCATGATTGGTACCATAGTATTTGTTTTCAGCGGCGGTGGGGCTTAACTGAGGGCGGTCTTCAAGTGCAGCTAACAGGTTGACATAATTCTTGTATTTGATGGCAAAAGCGGGGATTGCACAGTTTTGGAACAGCCCCACGGTATATAGTTTTTCCAGTGGTACCTTGTCTTTTATGCGGCCACCGATAAACACCATAGTATTGGCAATGTCTGTGGTACTGTCCCAAAATCGCTCTAATGAGATGCAGGATTTTTGGGTGTAGGCTCCGCGTAGGATAACCCCAACAACCAAAGCCCTAATTATTTCCATACCGAGTAACATTACGGCTTGTTTAATTTCACTGATGGTGCGGCTCATACCGTAAAAAGGGGCGTTAATGGTTTTAAGTACGACTGATGAGACCCCGATATCAATGGCGACCAAATTGGCCAGAGCCGACATGTCCGGTTCGTCGGCTTGCAGTACCAGCTCCATTTTTGTCAGTATTTCGGGTTTGCTGGGTATATGGAATCCGTCGAATGCATCGTCTACCAGTTCAAGTTCATCTGGGGAGATCATGGATGGTGGCCTTTCATTTCATGTTTATTATGTTGGTATTTTCCAGTCTAGACCTATTTGCGCCTAATTTGCAAAGGGTTTGTGGTACTTGTTACAAGGTAAGATTAAGTTTTCGTCAAAAAGTCTACCAACGCCCATTTAAATTGCGGATAGTAGGAGATGTCGCCGTGCCGGGCCTCTTTAATCGTGATTGACTGGACTTGTCCGCTGGTGAAATGGCTGACTAGATTTTTGGCGTGAGCCGGTGGTACAACTTGGTCAGCTGCGGCGATAAAAACCAGGGTTTTGGCGGTGATCTTGCCGGCTAATTGCCACGAGGCGTATTTATCTTTAATTAACATGGATACCGGTAAAAACCAGTAGGTCCCTTGGGCCACGTTGGTGATGCTGTCAAAAGGGGTGACCAAAACCAGCCTATGGATGGCGCGGTTGGCAGCCAAATGAGACGCAACGCCGGTGCCGAGGCTTCGACCCATTGCTGAAATGGTTTGGTGTTTGGTTTTTAGTTGATCATAAATGTACAGAGCATCGGCAAACAAACTCTGCTCAGTCGGTTCGCCAGTGCTTTGGCCATAACCTCGATAATTAATCAGGTAAACGGAATGATCAGCCAGTTTGTCGTTGAACAGACGAGTGTTTTTCTCAACTTTCTCGGCATTGCCGCCGAAATAGAGGATGGCATTTTGCTTGCCGGGGTTGAGAACCCAGCCGTTAAGGGTTTCACCTTGGTGGGTAAAACTAATAGTTTGTTCGTTAACGTCAGTGTTTGGTGGGGTGGGAAAATATAACAGGTTGCGCTGAAAAAAATACATTAGCACCAGTATGAGAACGTAACTGACTGCCAATACTTTGATCATGCTGAGCAACACTGGGGTTAGTTTATTCAAAATAAAACCTTTAAATTTTGGTGAAAACACAGACAAAACTCCCTTTTTAGAAAGATAACCTCCTTGTTGTGGCGTAGTCATCATGCCATTGATTGTTGGTATTGGCAAAAACCCCATGGGTTTTTTGCGGATGTAGACTCCGTTCATTTCGTTTTTTATAATCTCACGCTTGCGTAGCGTGCATTTCATGCGTGCGACACGATTCGTTTTGTTTCCTGATTTTACTCTTGCAAGAAATGCACGTTACAAAAGGAAATTATACTGTGTTAGGGCTTAGTTTAGGCCGTTGCCCCAACCATAAAAGCATCTATAATCAACCGTGAACGCCGTCGATAATTCAGGAGTAGGGTATGAGCAGAGAAAAGTATAAGTGGAAACTGGCCGAGGGCATTAAGGCGCGGTTGAGTGATTCGAGTTACGGTCGTCAGCGAGCTATTTTTGATAGTGGCCAGTTGTTGTTGGTGCTGCATGAGCCACCCAAGCATGACGAAAAAAAGCGGGTTGTTACAGTGTTCTTACGCGAAAGTGATGGCAACTGGTCGCATAATGGTCAAAAAAAGGGCGAAAGTATGTTGCGCCGTTTGCTCGATTCCTATCGTCAAAAACTCGATGAGTTTGAGGCGTTGTATGATAAGGCAAAAACCGCTGATGAATTGTTTGCTGTGATTGAGGATCTCAATCCTTCAGTCAGGGCAGTTAAGAATCTTGATATGGCCATGCAGTCTGCTCGTGAGACGGTGCCTGATGACCGTTTGTTGTTAGAAATGCGGGATGAGGCCAGTGATGTTTTTCGCAATTATGAGCTTTTAAGTGAAGAAACCCGCTTGGCGCTCGATTATCGCATTGCCAAAAATGTTGAGTCGCAAATTAGTGAATCGCGCAAGATGGCCAAAGCGCAACATAAATTGAATCTGATGGCGGCCATTACTTTTCCGATGATGGCATTTGCTTCGCTGTTTGGCATGAATTTAATCAGCGGCCTGGAAGATATTAAAGGCGGGTTGTTTTGGGTGGTGATGTTCTTTGGCATCAGTTGTGGTGTTGCGGCATTACGCTGGATACTTAAAGACAACAAGCACAATGATAATGCTTAAACAAAAATAGTCGCAGTGGATAACCTCTGCAACTATTCAATCAGTGGTTTAGTCTATATAAGCAAAAGCATCGGCAAACATATGTTCGCGTACGGCACCTTGGGCAATAAAGTCATCTCGCACTATTTTTACCATGTCAAAATGTCCGGCGATGTAAATGTCGTAGTCTTGTAGGTTGTCGATATCTTCCATCACGGCAAGGTGAACATAGCCTGTTTTGCCCTGCCAGCCTTCGTCTGGGTGTTCAATGACTGGTACGTAGCTGAATCCCTTGTGGTCTTGTTGCCACTGCTTCATGGCTTTGTCGGCATACATCGATTGCAGGTTTTTACCACCCCAGTATAACAATACTTGGTGATCGGGTTTATGCTGTTCAAGATGACGAGCGATGGATTGTACGTAAGAGAATCCGGTGCCGCCCGCCAGTAATAAAATCGGTCGGTCACTGTCTTGTCTAAGTTGCGCTTCACCCAATCCTACCTCTACCTCCAGCTGTCCTTGTTCTTTGCATAAATCAATAACCTGCTTTGCATAGCTGTGTCCTTCAGTGGCACCTATGTGCAGTTCCAGGTTTGTTTGGCCTGGTGTTGAGGCGATGGAAAAAGGTCGTTTGTCTTTTTCGCCCATCACCACTTGCAGGTATTGACCGGCTTTAAAGTCAAATGACTGAGTGGTGGTCAACTCTAGGTGGTAAACGTGGTCGTTGACTTGCTCCAATTTTTTTACTTTACAGGTGATGACAGACATTTATATTTCTTCTCTCTATCGTCCTGAAACTCACGTCCGTGAGAGATTTCAGGAAACGGTTACGTTCAAGCAAGTGGAACTTCACTCACTTTCCAACAAGTTGAAAAGACGGTACATCCATATACCGAATATCTATTGCCTAACTGAACCCTTTAGGAATGGGCAATAGCTATGATTTATCACTGGATGATGCGGTTATTCCCAGTGAATCCCAAATCTTGTCAATGTTTTGCTTTACCTCAGGATCCATGGTGATGGGCACGCCCCATTCGCGGGTGGTTTCGCCGGGCATTTTGTTGGTGGCATCTAATCCCATTTTAGACCCTAGGCCCGACACGGGTGAGGCAAAATCAAGATAATCGATGGGGGTGTTGTCAATCATCACGGTGTCTCTGGAGGGATCCATTCGGGTGGTGATGGCCCAAATCACGTCATTCCAATCTCGGGCATTGATATCATCGTCACAGACAATGACAAATTTGGTGTACATAAACTGGCGTAAAAAAGACCAAACGGCCATCATAACCCGCTTGGCATGACCGGGATATTGTTTTTTTATGGTGACTATGGCCAGACGATATGAACAGCCTTCCGGGGGTAAATAAAAATCAACTATCTCGGGATACTGCTTTTGCAATATGGGCACAAAAACTTCGTTCAATGCTACGCCGAGCACAGCCGGTTCATCTGGTGGTCTGCCGGTATAGGTGCTGTGGTAAATCGGATTTTCTCGGTGGGTGAGGTGGGTGACGGTAAATACCGGGAAAGATTCTACTTCATTATAATAGCCGGTGTGGTCACCATAAGGGCCTTCGTCGGCCATTTCGCCTGGCTCTATATATCCTTCGAGCACAAATTCGGCGCTGGCGGGTACTTCTAGATCGTTCGAAATACATTTGACGACTTCGGTCTTGTCGCCTCTGAGTAATCCGGCAAAACCGTATTCAGACAAGGTGTCTGGCACGGGGGTTACGGCCCCCAATATGGTTGCGGGATCGGCACCCAATGCAACCGAGACGGGAAAGCGTTCACCCGGATGTTGTTGTTGCCATTCTCTAAAATCTAGTGCGCCGCCCCGGTGAGACAACCAGCGCATGATCAATTTATTTTTGCCGAGCAATTGTTGACGGTAAATACCGAGGTTCTGTCTCTCTTTTAGTGGTCCACGGGTGACGGTTAAACCCCAGGTGATAAGTGGGGCAACATCGCCGGGCCAGCAAGTCATGATTGGCAGGCGGGTTAAGTCGACACTGTCACCCGTTAATACGATTTTTTGGCAGGGGGCTTTTTTGACTCGCTTGGGCGCCATGTTCAGCACCTGTTTGAATATTGGGATTTTGCTGAAAGCGTCTTTGAGGCCTTTGGGTGGATCGGGTTCTTTCAAAAATGCCAGCAACTTGCCGACTTCACGCAGTGAAGCGACGTCTTCTTGGCCCATGCCCTGGGCGACTCTTTCGGGGGTGCCGAACAGGTTGGCCAATACGGGAATATCATAGCCTTTGACGTTTTCGAATAATAAGGCAGGGCCTTTGGCCTGTAAAGTACGATCAGCAATTTCGGTGATCTCAAGGTACGGATCGACCGGATGGGTGATGCGCTTTAGTTGGCCCTTTTGTTCGAGCTGTTGGATAAAATCCCGCAGGTCTTTATATTTCATTGCAGACAAGATAGTGAGGATAGATGGCTCTGATTATAACGTTTATCCTGCTGTTTGCATTGAATAAATTGTGCTGTTTGTATTGAGTTGTTCCTGTGGTACGGCAAAGCGTTGATTTTTTCAGCAGCTGTCGCGTGAGTCAACCAAACAAATCGGTACTCTGGTTGTCATTCTGCCATATCTGGGCTATATGTTAGGTTTATTATGTCACCCATAAATACCAAATACAGGATGAACTGTGAAAATACTGGTTGTTGACGACACCGAAGAAAACCGCGAAATGCTGAGCTTTATCCTCGAAATGGATGGTCATGATGTCATCGAAGCCAGCAATGGACTCGAAGGGTTAAACGCTTTAAAAGAACATATGCCAGATTTGGTATTGATGGACGTATTAATGCCGGTAATGGATGGTTTTGAATCTACGGTGGCGATAAGAGAGTTTTTGGGCGACATCTATATCCCTATTTTGTTTCTTACCGGGTTATCTGATGACGAAACCTTGTCTAAATGTCTCACCATTGGCGGTGATGATTTTCTTTACAAACCGATTTCAAATCAGGTGCTGCGGGCCAAAATCAATTCTCATGGCCGGGTTAAAGAGCTGACTGAACAATTAAACCGCCAAAACGAAGAACTTACCCGACTAAACAATCAGAACGAGCGCGAGCAAGAAATTGCCATTACGGTGTTTGAACGGGCGATGGGGGTCAGTTTAAAAGATTGCAGCAATACTCGTAGTTTTATGTCTCCGGCGGCGATGTTTTGCGGGGACATTTTTCTTACTTCGATTTCTCCGGCCGGTTCGCTTTATGTTTTATTGGCTGACATTACCGGTCACGGACTGCCTGCCGCCATCGGTGCCTTGCCGGTTTCACAGATGTTTTTCGACGCCACAGCAGTGGGTGATTCGGTCAGTGAAATTGCTCGCAGGATGAACCATACCCTCGACAACTATTTACCTGAAGAAATGTTTGCTGCGGCGACCATTTTAGAGCTCAATGCTGCGGGTACCCGCTGTACTATTTGGACCGGCGGCTTGCCGGATATTTTGATCACCGATGCCACTGGCAATCTTAAAGAATCAATCAAATCGCAACACATGGCGCTGGGTATTTACTCAGATGAAGATTTTAAGCGGGATGTGATCGTCAGAAGTTTCGAATTGGGTGATCGGTTGTTCTTTTACACTGATGGCATCACTGAATCATGCAACCGGGAGGGCAGTCGTTATGGCGATCCGAGGTTGTTGAGTATTTTTGATGGCGAAAGCAAAGATATCTTTCAAGAAGTGATTGACGACAATGCAGTGTTTCGCGATGGGCTTAAACAGGATGACGATATCACTTTGGTCGAGATCACTTGTATGCCGGTCGGTGCTGAGCAGATCAGTTATCAACCCAAACCTCAAGACAAAATTCCCTGGCATGTGGATATGAATTTAAAAGCCAAAGATTTGAAAGGCCGTTCTCCGATTGGGTTGCTAACCGACATCATTGGTGTTTCTGGGTGTGTTGCCCAGCACAAAGACAATCTGCATACCATTTTGACCGAATTGTTTTCTAACGCTTTTGAGCATGGGGTGTTGCAATTGTCATCTGATTTGAAACGGGCCGAAGATGGTTATCTCGAATATTATGAACAACGCGAAGCACGATTGAAGGAGCTCGAAGAGGGTTATGTCAACATTAGCGTGGATTTTTCGGTCGAACAGGGGCAAGGACGTTTGAAAATATCCTTTGATGACAGTGGCGACGGTTTCGATTTGAGTAATTTGCGTAAGTCGGGTGCCGATGATACGTTTGGCCGAGGATTGGGGTTAATCAATTCAATCTGTGATGAGGTGGTTTATTCTAACGAAGGGACTAGGGTAGACATTACTTACCGGATTTATTAGCGATTTTCTGTTAGGGAGTCAGTGCAAAAATCCCCGCATCCTTTTCTAAACAAAAAAACCGAACTTGAGTCCGGTTTTTGGTTTTGAATCATGCCGTGTTTACTGATTATCAAATGGGGGAGACATCAGCGCAACCTGCGGTTATTGGTGTTATTCGATAACGAACTGTTCGCCGAATCGGGCGATTTCTAAAATATTCATGACCTGGGGGTTGGCGGTTCGCAAGCGGATATCTGCGCTAGTGCCAAAATGTTTGCGTAATTTAATCAGCATACCCAAACCCGAGCTGTCCATGTAATCAGTTTTGCGAAAATCAATCACTACTGTGTGTGCTGCTGAGGGTATCCCTTCGTAAGATTGTCGAAAGGGTTTTACCTGATTGAAATCAAAATCACCACTAATTGAGATCACATATTCGTTATCACTGTTAGGGCCTGTTGACGTTATTGCCATAGCTTTCTCCTGCTAAATTGTCCTGTTTTAACTTAAGTATCTATCAATGCAGCGTTGTCGAAACAAAGGTATAGACGTTTATTCACGCTGGTGTGTGTTTCACACAAACGATATTTTATGGGTTACGTTTAGTATTTTATAGCAGATTTAGCCATTTTTGCGAATTAATTATAAAATGATACAAATTACTTTGGGGTGTTATTTTGTACGTTAAATACTACATTTTGTCTTTTCTCAGGGTAAATATTAAATCACAAAAAACTGCAATAACAAGCGTCAGTTTATGCTTGTTAATCTATAATTACTGGTCTATATCTTACGTTTGTTAGCGGGTAAAAACTTGAATGGACGCAAAGTGATAGGTTAACGAAGAATAAAACAACAACTTAAAAATATGAAGTGGCTGACCAGAGCAAAGTTAAGGATAAAAGGTAATAATAACAATGAAATTCACTGACAGTTTAAAATTTAAAATCGTCTTTGCCGGATTTATGCTTGGGATTGTGATAATTGTGCCTCTTTCAGTCCTGAGTTGGCAAATCAGTAATAACCTTGACGCCTCCAACGAACAAATTAAGCTGGTTCAAAAGCAAGAAGAATCGGCCAAGTCACAAGTGAAGTTAATTGAACAACAAAAGGTCGTGCTGACCCATCAGCAAGAGCTCAACGAAGCGCAAAAAAAATTCACCTCAATGCGCACTTGGTTGTATGACTTGCAAGTCAGTATGCGCGATGAATCGGAAGACAATGCCGACAATGCTCAACAAGAACTCGAAGAATTACTGGAAAAAATCAAACAAACCGACCCTGAAGCCATTTCGCGACTGTCACCTAAAGTCGACAATCTCTATGGTTATATGATGGAAGCCATTGATGCTTATACCGCTGATGATCGGGGTAAAGGCGATGCGCTTGTAGCCAAATCTAGAGATGTTTCCAAAGAAATCGATGACATTTTTGACTTGTTGTTGAAACAGGCCAGTGACAGTGTTGACGCCAAAGCTGCCGAGGTTTCACAAAAAAGTAAGGAAGTCTCTCAGGTCACTGCCGCTGCTGTTTCTGTGAATGAGGATATGGGGACGGTCACCACGTTGTCTTGGGTGATTGTTGCGATTGTGGTGATATCATTGACGGCTTTTTGTGCGTTGCTCATGCACTCGATTATCAAACCGATAAATCGGGTGCGTAATGACATTATTCGAACTGAGGCCTCATCGGACTTGACCGTTCAAATTGATGTCGAGGGCAAACATGAAATCGCTGAAATGGCCGTGGCGTTTAACTCTATGATGGGGCGTTTCAGAACCATCATTATTTCAATATCAAAATCGGTTACCGATGTGGGCACAGCATCCCAACGAACCTGTGATGTGATGGAAAGTGCGGCCAGGGGCATCGTTAAACAGCACGCCGAAACCGATCAGGTGGCCGTGGCCATCAATGAAATGACGGCAACGGTTGAGCATGTAGCCGCCAATGCCCAAGAGGCTTCGAATGCGGCCGATCAGGCTAACAACGAAAGTGGCACGAGCCTCAGGGTCAATCAAGAATCGCAACATTCAATCAACGGACTGTCCAAAGATGTCACAGAAGCCAGAGAGGTCATTAACGATGTTGCCCGCTTAAGTGAAAATATAGGTCAGGTGTTGGATGTGATTGGCAGTATTTCTGACCAAACCAATTTGCTGGCGTTAAATGCCGCGATTGAAGCGGCCCGGGCAGGCGAAGCGGGCAGGGGTTTTGCTGTGGTTGCCGACGAGGTCAGGATCCTCGCTCAGCGTACGCGAGAGGCGACCGAAGAAATCAAACAAACCATTGAGCAGTTACAATCAGGCACCACAAGTTCGGTAAGCGTGATGAACGAAGGGGTCAAGCAAGCCGCCGCCGCGGTGGAGCAATCTGAAAATGCCGGTAAGTCGCTTGAGCTTATTATTGGTCAAATCAATGACATTACCGAGCTTAACTTTGCCATTGCTACGGCGGCAAAAGAGCAAAGTGCAGTGACCTTAGAAATCAACAAAAACGTCGACAATATTCGTGAAATTGCCAACGAAAACGCCGAAGCGGCCAACCGTACAGTGGAAGCTGGTGAACAACTGATGTGTATGTCGGATGGTTTGCAGGCATTAATCAAAACATTCAAAGTCTAAATTAAGTTTAATTCAGACAGCATCGGAGTGACAAAACCCCCGTTATGAACACAGAAAAAACTTTATTGTTGGTGAGCGATGCCAGTCAGGATAAATGTCTACTTGTAGACATGCTTGGTGGATTGAAAGTCAAACTCATTGCTTGTTCGCCAAATGATCCTGTTCAACGCTCTGTGCTACAACATCAGCCAAGTTTGGTATTGTTGGCGGGATCAGCACTGGTACAATCGTGGACAATGACCGGGTTGCCGCTTTTGTTGTTGACAGATGGTGTCGACACCGCTGCGCTGGGCCAATATATTGACAATGGGGTTGCCGACTTTCTCTTTGCACCGCTACACAAATCTCAGGTAATGCAAGTGGTCACTCGTCAGCTGGATTTGCTTGAAGGTGAAGCAATCAGACAAAAGGTTGTTCGCCAGACTTTAAAATTTGAGGAGTTGGGTGAGCTGGTTGGATTGATCAGTCATGAGGTCGCTTCACCGCTGGGTAACGTCAATACTGCGGTCAGTTTTTTACTCGAATCCAGTGAAAAAATTCGCGTCAGTTTTGATGAGAAAAAATTGGCTGCCAATGATTTGGAACGCTTTTTAAAGCAATTGCATAAAGCCCTGACGATGTGTGTTAAAAACGGCAGTAATGCTGGGGGTATTATCAGCAGTTTCAGGACAGTCGCAACCAATCAATGCTTGGAGAAACTTAACCAGTTTTATTTGCATCGCTATCTTGATGACATTGTGTTGACGCTCAAATCAAAAATGAAAAAACTGCCGCACGAAATTCATATTGTCATTGGTGAAAGTGTTGAAATGACCAGTTATTCCGGCGTTTTTTCGCAAGTGATCACCGGTCTTATTAACAAATCTATCGTCCATGCTTTTGATAACAATATTGGCGGTAAGATCATCATTAATGCGGCAGTGCAAACTGGCGACAGTGACGGCGACAAGGTCGTGCTTAATTATATTGATAATGGCAAGGGCATGGACAAGGCGACGCTCGAAGGTTTGCTGTTGAAACGCTCTGACAGCCCCAAAAATGGGTTAACGACTGCGATGCTCCAGCGTATAGTGGAAGAGCAAATGCAAGGGACAATGCAAGTCAGCTCAAGCGAAGGCGAAGGAATTCATTGTACCCTTGTATTACCACAACGATTGATATGATTTTCAACTACAATCAATTATAAGACAAAACCAAACGTTTTTACCTATTTGACTCTAAGGAATTAAAAAGTGAACAAAATAACTAAATATATTACCTTAAGCAGTGTGATGTTGCTGCTGATTCTCTCGGATGTTGCAATGGCTCAATCCCATTCGGACACTGCCAATGAACTCACCAATATCTTCCGTGCTGCGAGAAAGGTGGTTTCAGTCAACCAGGCCCATATCAATGATGCTTCGATTGGTGACAAAGGGCTGTCTGCTGATGTGGTGGCGAACAAGACCAAAGCTAATTTCAAAGAGGCAACTGGCAAGGCATTAAAAGTCAACACTGATGCCAAAAAAGCGATGATCCGCGCGGTCAAGGATGTGATGGATGAAAATCAAGATCTGATAAATGAGCCTGATATAGGACTCAAAGGATTTTTACCCGCCATTTTCGCCCGTCAGGTCGCCAACAAGTTTACTTCTCACATGAATGGCAAGATGAAGATCAAACTGACGGCACCCAAAAAATATGTTCGTAATCGCGCCAACAGACCGGACAAATGGGAAGCCAATATCATCGAATCGCTGTTCAAAAAAGCAGATTATGTAAAGGGCAAAGCATTTTCTGAAAATACCAAGTATAAAGGTAAAAACGTCTTTCGCTTTATTCTGCCAGAGTACTACGGTAAATCCTGTCTTAGTTGTCATGGTAAACCTAAAGGTGCCCGTGATATTACCGGTGGTAAAAAAGAAGGCGGTGTGCTTGGTGAGCTTGGTGGTGCCATTAGTTTAGTTATTTATTAATGTTTGCATTTTGCGGCACTTGGTGAAGATTAAGCGCTTCGCCCTTAATCTTCACATGAGGCAGTACGAGCACAAAAAACGTGCTCGTATTGCGTTAAAAAATAGAATATTTATATGATTAAACTGATTACTTGGTTAACAATTACCCTATCTTTCACCCTACTGCTTACCTCATGCAACAGCAGTCAAACACCGCTTGCCACAACCTCAATTGACTGTGCAACGACTTCAACTTATACCACCGCTCCACAGCGGTTATCGCAAAGCTGTTTGTACAGCGATAGCACCAGTCTCACTGTATCATCACAACTCAAACGTTTCACCCCCAACTATCAGCTGTGGAGTGACGGGGCGGATAAACTGCGCTGGATATATCTGCCGCCAGGCACACAGGTCAATACAGATGATCCTGATCGCTGGGTGTTTCCTGTCGGCACCCAGTTTTTCAAGCAGTTCAGCCAGATTGTTGATGGCGACGCAATTAAGGTCGAAACGCGTCACTTGCAGAAAACTTACTCGGGTGAGGGTGTCGATTCGTGGTTGATCAGCACTTATCTGTGGAATGCTCAGCAAACCGATGCAATGCTAAGTGATGGGGCAAGCGATGTACTTGGCAGCGACCATGATATTCCAACGCAACAAAATTGCATTGATTGTCATAAAGGCAATACCGACTTTATTCTTGGTTTTGATGCCATCCAGTTGAGCGACAAACAAGGTAAAAACGCCTTTGGTCATGGCCCCAAACGTCAATCTGGTGAGCTGGCTTTACAGCAACTGATCAGCACTGGCCTGTTGACTAACAATATTTCTCAGCCAGTGTTGCCCGGCAATGCGCTTGAACAAAAAACTTTGGGTTATCTTCATGCCAATTGTGGCAATTGTCACAACCCACTTGGCCATGCTGCTGACAATGACGCTGCCCATCTAAAAATGCGTCACGAACTTGCATTTACTACCCTTGAAGCGACTGATGTGTACAAAACGGCGGTCAATCAGCCGACTCAAAATTTCACTGTTACACCTTATATAGCCATGGGGGCACAGGACGAGGAATTGGCGCTGTATCAGAGCGCGATGTTTGTCAGGATGAACAGTGTCGATGAAACTTATCGGATGCCGCTGTTGGCAAGGGAAAAGGTCGATTATATGGGCCTTGATTTGGTTCATCAATGGTTGATGACCTTGCCGACACCCCAGACATTCGAATTTAACAAAGAAGGTAAAAAGACCACAAAACAGGGAGCCACTCTGCTTCAAACCTCTGTGGCCTTGACGGGCAGGGGGTTGCAGGTTGAAGTTGAGTTTTTTGACCCGCAGCAGGCACCGCCTGTGTATGCATTGTATTGGCCCGAGGATAAATCGCTGAACTCCACTCCAGTAATGGACCACAAAGCGGGTTATTTCACTGAAAAGCTGTTGCTGGGCAGTCAGGGCAGTACTTTGAGCCTAAAAAATTCTGACGAAGTGGGCCACACTATTTATGTCAAAGACAAAAAACAAAACGTCAAATGGCAGCTGGGTTATATGCCACCTGAATCGAGCTTTGAGCAAAAGCTGTTTTGGCAGGATGATGTGTTTGTTGAAATGAAATGTCGATTGCACCTGTATATGAGTGCTTGGGTAGGGTCTATCAGTAGCCAATACCACAAGATTGTTGAGCTTGAGGAAGGGCAGACTTTCTCGCGCGTTGAGATGGTAGATTATCCTGAGGGCTTTACCGAACTGAAAATTTGGTTGCCCAAGTTTGAGCCTATCAATACGGTTATTGAGATTGGACAGGCGCAGTCTTTTGAACTGCGCAAAGGTGAGGTTGTTGTTGGGGCGCTGCGGCTGTCGCGCTTCGCTTTGTGAATCTTAAGCGCTTCGCCCTTAATCTTCACATAATGTCGATCGAGCACAAAAAGACGTGCTCAAACGACAATCGCATGATTTGAATGGGAGCCGTGTCTTTTGGTCATGGATGACCATTATATAAGGAGGCGGAGTCTTTTTTCCGTCGCCTTATTAGCCCATCGCCTTGAAGCGCACTATCAAAATAGGCAGCAGCGAAAGGTTGGCAAACAGTGCTACCAGCATAGCGAAGCCAGTCAGCAGACCGAAGTAAATGGTCGGTATAAAGCTCGACATCACCAACAAACCAAAGCCTAACGTAATGGTTATCGACGTAAAGTATATCGCCTGACCGATACTGCCGTGGCACGCTTTAACAGACTCCCAGTAATCTCCCCTGACAGTATATTCATCGATAAAGCGGTGCATATAGTGAATTGAATTGTCTACAGCAATACCTATGCTGATGGCCGCAATGGTAATGGTCATCAAATCCAGAGGAATGCCAATCCAGCCCATGATGCCCAGAATAAATGAGGCTGATATAATGTTGGGGATGAGTGCAATCAAGGCGACTTTGAACGAACGGAACAACACGATAAACATCAACAAAATCGCGAAGAACACCACGCCTATGGTTAAAATCTGTGAACGGAACAGGCTTTGCAGCATATTGTTGTAAAGTACGGCCATTCCGGTCAGGTTGACTTGTTCTGTCTCAAGCCCAATTTCATTGACTAGATGATCTTTGATTTTTGACAGTAGTTCACCACGCTTTAATGTATGATCAGATTCGAACAGGCGGATACTGAAACGGATTTGGTTGCCATCCTCGGTCATATAGGGCAAAAATAGCCCTTTCTTGAGGTCTTCGGGTAATGACTTGAACAAAATGGCCAGCAAGAAGCTGTCATCGGCGACTTGTGCGTTGACCTTGCGCAACATCGCCATTGAATTCTCTACCGACAGGACTTTGCCTGTTTCAGGCAGGCTGTCGAGGTAATCATGTATTTTGGCCACTTCTTTTAATTGGTAGGTATTAAACCAATAGCTGGTGGCCGTGATGTCGCCGCTGTCTTCTTCGTCTAGCCACTCTTCTGAGAAAATATCCTCATCGTCTTCTTCGTCAAAATCGTCGTCGGTTTCATCATTGGTGGCCCCAACCGTTTCTTCACCATAGTCATCAGTTTCCTCTTCAAAAAACGATTTTGGCGCGTCTATGACAACGTCCAGTGGCGTGGTGCCACCGAGTTTGCTGTCGATCAACTCCATGCCCTGATAAATCGGGGTCGATTCTTTGTAATAATCAATAAAACGGTTTTCGACGCTTAATTTGCTGATACCGATGATGCTGATGATGACAAGGCCGATAAACGCCAGTAACAATAACAGGTTAAAGCGTTCTATTTTCAATGCCATCAGGTGAGACATTCGTTTAATCACACTGCTGGCCTGTGCCATTGGTGGAGTAGGTTTGAGCAATACCAACATGGTCGGAAACAGGATAAAAGACAGCACAAACGCCACTGCGACGCCAATACTCATCATCCAGCCAAAGTCTATGATTGGCCTGATTTCGCTGATGATCAACGAACTAAACGCCACTATCGTGGTAAATGCAGTATAAAAGCAGGGAATAAATTTTTTCTTAACAGTTTCCAGGATCAGGGTCTTGCTGTCCATATCAGGCTGTTCGGTTTGCAATTCTCGGTAGCGAACAATCAGGTGTATGGTCAAAGACAGGGTGATGATCAACATCAATGAGATAAAATTAGACGACACCACGGTTACCGGCCAATCAACCAATCCAAGCAAACCGACCATGACGATGCTGGTTGCAACACAGGTGAGTAGTGGCAATATGACCCAACGCGGTTTGCCAAAAGCGAATATCAACAGCACGATGATAAACGCCAGAATACCCAGGCTGAAGGTGACTAAATCGCTTCTGACATAATCAATGGAATCGACGGTGATCATTGGCACGCCACCCAGATGCATTTTCGCCATCGAAGTGTGTGTGGTGATCAGGGCACGAATATCACTGATTAATCGCACTTCTTTTTGTGACAATCTTATTGATTGAGCGGTAAATTGCTGGCTGACGTGCAACAATTGATCCTGTTCAAAATCGCTCAACTGCTCTTCACTGGCTTTAAGACGCAGGGCGTTTCTTTCGGTGAGCAGTTGGTGGAATAACTCATCACGTGCAACGGTGATCAGCAAAGCGGTGGTTTTTTGATCCCGGCTGACAATCAAATCTTGATATATCGGACCGTTGGTCAGTTCGTTGCGGGCAAGCTCGCGGTCGGTATCGGCATCACCTAGAGTACGAATGCCCTCGCTTAATTCATTTAAGGTCACCAACGGGCTTTCAATCAGCGGCACAGTCATGATGCTCATTACTGACGCCACATGGTCTAGCTTGCCTAATTGTTTGCCAAACGTGGTGATATCATCGAGCACTGGCTGGGCAAATAAATCTTGTTTGGGGGTGTAGGTGAGGATCAAAATGTCTTCTGAGCCGAAGTTGACCTTGACCTCACGGTAAAATTTCAGCGCTGAATCGTTTTCGAGCACCAGTGAGTCGGCTGAGGCATCAAGGCGAAATTTGGTGGCATGAAACGCAAAAAAGACCACGATGATACTGATGAGCAGTAGTACGTACTTGGGGTGATCCAGAATAATTTTTTTATAGCTGTCGATTGGTGAAAATGAGGACACGATACTCCCTTCTATGGTTTTAACGTCCGCTTGAATAAATCTGCTTAGGCAGCTTTATTTAGTGCCACGTAGTGGCAAAAAACTAGAAAAAGACGCGGGGATAAATCCTCCGCCTACATTTTGTCTCCGTACATGGTTTTTGCGGCAACTTCCTTGCTGCTGGGTCGTTTTCTGATCATATCAATTCTTTCGGGTTTTGGTTGCAGATAATTTAAACACTTAAGCTTGGTTTTAGCTCAACTTGGATAACTTTGATCAGGCTCGTATTATCACGATACCGAATGAACCTTAACTGAACAACACCGGCCTGAGCTAAAAGAGCCCGGCCTGAGCTAAAAGAGTACCGGTGGGTGCCAAAACAGCACAGGCCTAAGCTAAAAGAGACCCGGCTTAAGCAAAAAAAAGTTCGAGCAACAACAAATTATCTGCGGCGCTATCGCTTTAGCACTGCTCTTAACACAGCTCTTAACACAGGAGTTAACGCAGTACTTTAACGCGTTTTGAGCCGCTGAGTCGGGCTTCGATACGACGATTTTCCTGATGGGCTGCTTTAGTGTCGCCACTGTTGAGCAGTTTACTTTCGCCGTAACCCATGTGACTAACTCGGTTGCTATCGACATTAAAATGACTGACCAGGATTTTGGCCACCATTTTTGCTCGGCGCTCAGACAAGTTTTGATTGTAAGTGGCTCCGCCTTTGACAGAAGTGTGCCCTTCGATGACTACGGTGGTGTCGGCGTATTTTTTCATGAAATTGGCGACTCGTTCTATTTCGCCATAATAGTGCTGGTCAACGTGATCTTTATTGTTGGCAAAGTTGATCGACAACCGCACGTTCTCGTCTTCCATGGTGTAGCGGGTGCAGCCGCTGCTGTCTACTGCGTCAACCATTGGGGTATTTGGACAACTATCTTGGTCGTCATAAACGCCATCTTTGTCACTGTCTAGCCTGACTGAGGCCGCTGGCTGTGGTGCGGGTGTTGCTGCATAAGCCGGTACTTTGTTGCCAAACATATAGGTCAAACCTAAGTTGATACCAAAATCATGGTAACTTCGCTCTAGTGATTGGTAAACCAAGATTTCGGCGCTCAGGTAGAGTTTGTCGCTGAGTTCAAAGCGCTTGCCAAGACCCGCATTTAACAAATTATCATCGGGGCCGGTAATGTCGGCATGTTTTACGCCGAAGATGCCATAGAGGTGTTTATCATTAAGGTGGTACAAGGCATCGACGCCGAATCCCTTGGCGCTTCCTTCGACATTGTTACCAACATCCCATCTGCTTACTATCAAACGTGCTTCCCATTTTGGCGTAAAACGATAACCCAATGCGCCAGCAAAACCGATGTCATCTTCTACTGCGGTTGCGCCGTTGTTGTTGATAATGCGACGATCAGCATCAGCATCGAAAAAGGAAGCAAAACCACTGATATTCCACGGATTATCCTGTGCGACTGCACCGCAACTCAGCAATAATAAAGCAGTGGATACCGTTGTTCGGATGGTCATGATAAATCCCTAATATGTTTGTGTTTTAATTATTTTGAGCATAGGTGAGATATGATATTTTACAAGTGAATCCCTTTTAAACTGTTGTCTGGGGGACAAAACCTATAGGTCGAGTTTGACAGCTTCAAATCGCAACAATTATAATGTGCTTACTCTATGGTTGTTTAAGCATTAAGTACAGGTTATGGCAGAAGATGAAAAGTCGGTTGAAACCGACCCCAGTGATGACGAAAGACGTTCACGCAAAGAAATTGAATTGCTGAAACTCCAGGCAGATTTGACCATGGCGCAAAAGGTCGCCCTGAGCGAAGTGGGTCACTACGGTTATGATTTGGCTTTTGTTAGAAATACCCCAATGGGGAAACTCGCAATCGTCATGGTGAACGGCAAAGTCATGACGATTGATGATGAAGGAGAGATTGAGCCCAATCCGACAATTATTATCCGGGATTGATTCTATTATGTTGCGCGACTGGGTAGCACCAGATCAAAACCGGATATCACCAATCAACCCTAGCTCAATCCACTGTTGCAAGATAGTGAGCGCTCGCATCGCAACTTCATCTTCGCCATGAAAGTTAAGCAACGCATCACACATATCGGCAAAATCGCCGCCTTTCAATGCCAAATCCAGCAACATCGCTTCATCAGGTTCCATCGACCTGAACTCGGTTAGCCGCTCTGGGTTACGCCATAATATCCACAGCGTTGGTGTTGTTAACTGCTGTGGTGGTGGCGGTTGTTTTTCTTGCTTGAGCATTTGCCAGCTTTGGACGCAGTTCCAATGGGCCCCAAAGCGTTGTACGCAGGGTCTGAATCGCAATTTCATCGTCGGCCAACTTTGTGGCGGGATGGTGCCGAGTTTTTCAGGACCCACTGCGGTGGCATCGGCAGCATCAAAGGCGTTGATCAGAATTTGTTCAAAGGCGGCCAGCTCTGCCAGTATCGGATGCTCAGAGAATGGTGCGTTATCCCGTAAAAACTGGGGAATATGTTGGCAAAAATCGCGTAAAGACGGATAACTTGAGGGATATTGTTCGATGTAAGCCGGCACCATCTGGTCAAACAGGTCATCGCCTAGATAACTGCCGAGTATCGGGTGATCGCTGTCAATGGTTTCGCGTAAACGAGAGATATAGGCGTTTTGGTATATTCCCAGCCGGGTGCTGGTGGCTACGGGTTGCTGGCTTTTGATGTGTTTGGTCATTTGACTGGGTTTACCCTGTAAAAACGCCATAAAATCCTGTTGAATGGTTTTTAAATCAGACATTGATACTGGCCTCTCGATTGCTCTCGATTGCTCTCGGTCAGTGCCGAATGCGATAGGGCTCTGGCGTGATCGAGTTCTTTTTCAAGTTCGGCAAATGGGGGAATATTATCATCGCGTTCGATCATGGTGCTGACCGGTCCCATCAGTTTGATGGTTTCTTTGTATAATTGCCAAACCGGATCGCGCACCGCCTGGTCGTGAGTATCTATCACGTAATCGCCGTAATCTGTGTGGCCTGCCAGATGAATTTGCTGAACCCTGTTTGGGTCGACCGCTTGAACGTACTCCATCGGGTCAAACCCATGGTTACGGGCGCTGACATAGATATTATTGACGTCAAACAGCATCAGGCAATCGGCCTGTTGGCAAATTTGATTGATAAATTCCCATTCGCTCATTTCATCGCTTTGGTAGGTCAGGTAACTGGAGGCATTTTCTAACAACATTTGTCTGCCGAGAAAATCCTGCACCTGCTTAATCCGTTCGACAACATGTTTGAGTGCTTCTTCGGTATAAGGCATGGGTAATAAATCGTGGCTGTTGACGCCGCCAATGGTGGTAAAACACAAGTGGTCAGATATCCATGCTGGTTGAATTTCGGCGGCCAGCGTGCGCAGGCTTTTAAGATAATCCATGTTCAGGGGGTCGGTGCTGCCGATGGACATCGATACTCCGTGCATCACAATTGGATAGTCTTGACGAATGGTTTCAAGGTAATGACGGGGCTTGCCACCGCCGACCATGAAGTTTTCAGAAATGACCTCAAACCAGTCAACTTTGGGTTTGTGTTCTATCACATGATGGAAATGGTCGGTGCGCAGGCCCAACCCAAATCCAAGGTTTTGTTTTTTCATATCATACTCGTTTACCCTCAGGAAACCACGTCCTTCGGCAATTGCTCCATGCATTGCTCTAATCAGCACTTCCATGTGCAAATGTGAGGTTTCCTGAGGACGCTGCGTTCACAGTAAATTGCTCCTGCATTTACTGCATTCAGTCCATCCATGGACATCAAGCAAGTGGAACTTCGCTCAGTTTTTTTCAACATGGACGTTGTATATGCAGAAATTGCAGGAGCAATATTTCAGTCAATAAATTGAAAACGCGGCACATCCGTGTGCCGCCTGGGCAAACGGTGATTTGTATTCTTATATTTGCAGATTAAGCTTGGGTTTTGCCGCCGACATCACCACAGGCTGACTCGCCCATCATGACAAAACCGCTGCCTTTGCAAGAAGCGTGGCCTTTACAGGCGTTGTCGGCCGTTTTGCAGTCGTTATGACCTTTACAAACGTTGACTGAGTAACAATGGCTCAAATCAGCCGTTGATACGGTGCCGGTCCATTCTTGTGATACTGTGCCGCCGATGTCAGCACAGGATTTTGCAGGCATGGCAACAAACCCAGAACCTTTACACGAACCCTGACCTTTACAGGCATTGTTGGCGGCTTTACAGTCGTTGTGACCTTTGCATTGATTGACACTGTAACAATGAATCATGTCAGTTGTGGTTGCGGCCGTTGATGCCATGGCGCCACCATCGGATGTTTGGGCTGTACTGCCGCATCCGGCTAGTGCTGCTGCGGCGAAAGCCAGCGCGGCTCCGGTCAATTTTTTGCTACTGTGTTTGATACTGTGTTTGTTTGGCGTGTTCATAATCGTCCTCGTTATCTTTTGTCTTTTGATCAGGTGTGTAGGGCAATACTGCTAGGTGCTTAGACAAGACCCGACAAGTGCCAAATAAATTGTTACATTGGCGAAAAAGAGTATAGGAGAGTTTGTTTTATGTGCCTGAATAAAGTTATCAAGGACCATTCAAACGGCAAAGTCAGGGTGGATTAATCGGATGGTTTTCGTGGTTGTCCCTTGAAAAATTGTGTAGGATGTACCACACAATCATTGTTTTACAATTTTTATCAGAATTTTGCTGGTGATGTCGCTGGTTTTACGTTAAGTTTTTTTACAATTTGCTTGCTTTGGGGTTTTAATCATGACTGTTAATCGTTTTTCGATACTCGCAATTGGCCTGGTGGCCGTGCTAAGTGTGGCGGTGCCACAGGCTCAAGCCGGTCACAAGGCCATGGACAAAGCCAAACCCTCGCTGGCTGAAATCGAAAAAAACGTTAAAAAAGCGATGAAAACCTTTAACGTGCCGGGTCTTGCCTTGGCCATTGTCAAAGACGACAAACTGGTGATGAGCAAAGGTTTTGGTGTTCTTGAAATGGGAAGAAAAGACAAGGTTAACTCCGATACCCTGTTTGGTATTGCGTCTAACACCAAAGCATTTACCGCAGCGGCACTGGCAATGTTGGCCGACGATGGCAAATTGAACTGGGACGACAAAGTCACTGATCATCTGCCGTCCTTTCAATTGCATGACCCATACGTTACCCGCGAATTTACCATTCGAGATATGTTGTCTCACCGCAGTGGACTAGGCCTGGGTGCGGGAGATTTAATGATTTGGCCCACCTCAGACATCACCAATGACGAAATTGTTAAACGGATGCGCTTTCTCAAACCAGTATCAAGCTTTCGCAGCGAATATGCTTACGATAACCTGATGTATGTACTGGCTGGAGAGATTGTGGCCAAAGCCTCGGGTATGCCGTGGCAGGATTTTGTCCGTTCACGCATACTTAAGCCACTGAACATGCTTGATACGCGAATGAGCCATTCGAGAATTGGCAAAGACAACCGCAATGTGGCCACGGCTCATGCACCGATAGATGGAGAATTGGGTCCTGTCGGCGGTGATTTCCTCGAAAACTTCAGCTCAGCGGGTTCTATCGCCTCAAGTGTTAACGATGTCAGCAAGTGGATAAAGGTGCAGCTTAGAGGCGGGTTGCTCAGCAGCAAAGGTGGCGAAGAAAAGTGGTTGTTCAGTGAGTCACAGAACCGACAGATGTGGGCCCCTCATACTTTGCAGAACATTTCAGCTTTCAATGAAGAAATGAATCGAACACATTTCAGGGCTTACGGGCTAGGTTGGGGGTTGAATGACCACCACGGTTATAAAATGGTCAGTCACACCGGCGGTATCATGGGTATGGTATCGCAGGTCGTTTTGATCCCCGAGCTTGAATTGGGCATGGTGGTTTTGACCAACCAGCAATCGGGTTCGGCATTTAGGGCGATCACCACCGATATCGTTAATCGTTACCTTGGTGTTGAGCACAAAGACTGGGTTGATGTTTATAATGCACGCCTCAAAGCGCGGGTCGCATCTAGCAACAGTTATGTTGCTGACTTAATGAAAAACCGCGCCAAGGCGTCTAAGCCTTCGTTAGCGCTATCCGAATACGCCCAAACTTACCAAGATGATTGGTATGGTGACATTGCTGTGAAGCTGATTGAAAACGGCAAAAAACTCGAAATGCGTTTCAGCCGAACCAAAAGCCTAGTTGGCCATCTCGAACACTTTCAGTACAATACTTTTATCGTGCGCTGGTATGACCGTTCAACCAACGCAGATGCTTTCGTTAACTTTCATTTGACCCCACAGGGCAAAATTGATCAAGCGACAATGGAAGCAGTATCCCCTCTGACCGACTTTAGCTTTGACTTTCAAGACTTGTTGTTACGACCCAAACCTAAACCTGAGTCATGATATTTTGTTGTGCAAAGGTCGAACCCTTTATCTTGGAAAGAGCGAACCTGCTAAAACGCAACTCTGTGTCGTGCGCGACCAATGATTGATTTTGCCACCATAGCCGTTTTTGCGCCGACTTTTTTTCTGGTATCGATAAGCCCGGGCATGTGCATGACGCTGGCGATGACGTTAGGTATGACCATCGGCATTCGTAGAACGCTGTGGATGATGCTCGGAGAATTGGTTGGCGTTGCGCTGGTCGGGATTTGCGCCGTAGTGGGGGTGGCCACGATGATGCTGTCTTATCCTACTGTGTTTGCGGTGTTCAAGTATATCGGTGGTGCCTACCTGATATACATCGGCGTTCAAATGTGGCGCTCAAAGGGGCAGGTCTCGTTTGCCGATGCTGAGCAGTCACCACAGAAAAAAGACAATCTTTCTATTATAATTCAAGGTTTTGTGACTGCTATTGCCAACCCCAAAGGCTGGGCATTCATGATCTCGCTATTACCTCCGTTTGTTAATCCTTCTTTACCAATGGCTGGGCAATTGACCCTGTTACTCGCTGTTATATTGGTGTGTGAGTTTACCTGCATGATGCTCTACGCTAGCGGTGGAAAACAACTTGGCCGCATGTTGCAACGTAATGATAGCGTGGCTAATCTCAATAAAATAACCGGTACATTAATGGTGGCCGTCGGCCTATGGCTGGCGCTGGGTTAGTTATCGTCGAAATGTCGAACCACCAGAAACAATAGTACCTGTTTATATCTGGACAGAAGTTTCTTTTGTACAACTAAAATACGCCAAAATCGCAAAAAATAACCACTTTTAACATTTATGTCTATAATAACATTAAGTTAAGTTAAAAGAGGCCGTTATAAAAGTTAATACTGGAGCAGCTGTTTAGACCAATGAGATTTGGTATTAGATGTGATTCATAGGACAAATAATTTATTGGACAAACCTAATCATCAGGAAATGGGGGATGTTAAGGTAATGATAATATCAGCATTAAATTTTGCAACGGTGGTCGGCATTCAATTGCGCCGTAGTAGTATGCGCAATGTCGATCAAGAATTTTACTATCAATCATTGGTTAACATGTTACAGCCCTTTAGGGATAAACCTGTTGATCAGGTGCCACTGATGGAGATAAACAGGCACATTAAATCACTCAACCTTGATCCCACCACCCGGGATTGTTATCTCTATGTCGCCCATTTTTTTGATGACTGGCGCAACGGGATTAAATCAAAACCCTGTGACGGTATTTATATGGAATGCCCATATTGTCAAGGCAGCGCACATTTAAAACATTCAGCAGAAGTCTATCAGGGCCGGGATTTTGGCTTGATTTACTTGTGCGATAACTTCCCCGAAGCTTGCGATGCCTATGTTGGTGTCCACCAAGGTGACTATCTGCCGCTTGGGCAATTGTCTAATACCCAACTGCGTAGCCTACGGCGTTCTGTTCACCGTTTAATCGACCCATTATGGCGAGAAAGGGCTTACTCACGCAACGTGGTCTATGGCTTTTTGGCAGATATTATGGACTTGCCGATTTTAGAATGCCATGTGGCGATGTTTGATGACGATGCCTGCAAAAAGGTGTTGTCGATGCGGCCCAAGTTACTTGGGGAGTTTGTTAACTGATGTTGCTCACCCGGTGCTGCCGGGGGAGGGCTTCGCTTGATTCGCTACCGCATGGATCGCTCCTGTTCATCCATGAACCCGCGACATTAGACCATCCGTGGTCGTCGTTGGCCTGCGGCCATGAAGGTCAAAAGATCTCACTTTTTTGCCGGGAGCATAAAAAAGTGAGATCTTTTGATTTTAAAGTTGCAGTAGTCTAACCCACAGGCAACTCTATCCAAAAAGTACTACCCTCAACCTCTACACTGTCACAGCCGATTTTGCCACCTCAGTCTGGTGTTTAAGGTATTCGAGGGCTTCCAGACCATTCGCAGCCTCATCAACCTGATAGTTGGATGACTTCAAGGTTGTCTTGACGAATAACCGGATCATTTCATCATCGTCAACGACCAGTAAATTTAACGATGTGGCAGAAGTGTTGAAAGGGTCATTCCCCGCAGCCTCCTTGCTGCGGGGGAGTTTATTGCCGATGGCCTAACGGATACCACTGAATTCAATACCCGACAGCTCAGCCATGGTTTTGTGCCAAGTGGCCAAATCATCTGGATTGAACTGATTGAGGTGGTTATGGCCGCAGGCACGGGCCAGCACTTGCATCAACTCAACCGAGGCGGTGAAGAAATTGGCCAGTTGTTGTGCCGATTTGTTAACATTAAGGCGTTGGCGCAAGTCTTTATTTTGGGTGGCAATACCGGCTGGACAATTGTTGGTGTTGCAGATCCTCGCTGCAACACAACCGATGGATTGCATTGCGCTGTTTGAGATGGCAATGCCATCGGCCCCCAATGCCATCGCTTTGACAAAATCAG
>JABSOG010000119.1 GCA_013216025.1 Algicola sp.
ATTTGGTCACCAGTTTACAAGCGCGTGAAATTACCCGCGAATACGAAGCCATTTGTACCGGCACATTGACTGGCGGCGGCATGGTAGACAAGCCGATTGGTCGTCATCCGACCAAAAGAACCCACATGGCGGTTAACGAGACAGGCAAAGACGCCATCACTCACTATAGAATTGCTGAGAAATACCGAGCGCACACCCGTTTGCGGTTGAGACTCGAAAGTGGCCGTACCCACCAAATCAGGGTGCACATGGCTTATTTGACACATCCGCTGGTAGGCGACCCGGTTTATGGCGGTAGGGCCAAACCGCCCAAAAGCTGTGAAAAAGAATTGTTGGGATTATTGCGCAATTTTGGCCGTCAGGCCTTGCACGCGGCGATGTTGTCTTTGGAGCATCCAATCACCGGTGAGCTAATGGAATGGCACGCGCCGATACCAGACGATATGGTTAGGTTGAAAGAGTGTTTACGTCAGGACACCAAAGATAATATTATTGTCACCTATTAAAATTCTTCGAAGTGAAATGCATCTATCCCGATTGGCCAGCGCCTGTCAATATCAAAGCGCTGATCACCACCCGAAAAGGCGGTTTTTCTAAACCGCCTTTTGCTTCGTTTAACCTCGCCGACCACGTTAATGACGATGTTGAACAGGTGCTGAAAAACCGCCAACGACTCAACCAAAGTTTGCCGAGTTCGCCGGTTTGGTTATCTCAAACCCATACCAATAAAGTTGTTGAGTTAACGACTCAAGGCAAGGTAAGCGAAGCTCACAGCTCTCAACCTTACAATGGCGAATCATTTGATGGCAGTTTTACGACACAGCCTAATGTTGTTTGCACTGTTATGACTGCCGATTGTCTGCCTATTTTATTGACTGACACCAAAGGTTCGTTTGTTGCAGCGGTTCATGCGGGTTGGCGCGGTTTGGCTGATGGTATTATCGAAAACTGCCTGCAAAATCTTAATGTGGAAAATGGTGATGCATTGGCCTGGTTAGGACCTGCGATTGGCCCAGAGTGTTTTGAGGTGGGCGATGACATGAAAAATCAGTTTGCTGGGGACGAGCAAGACGCGTTTAAAGTTCATGGTGATAAATGGTTGTGTGATATTTATGCGCTGGCCACAAAAAAACTCAATACATATGGGATAAGAAAAATTTACGGTGGCGACCATTGCACATTTAAAGAAGATGAGCTGTTTTATTCTTATCGCCGTGATGGCATTTGCGGGCGTATGGCCAGTTGTATTTGGATAGCCCCAAAATATTAAAAAAACGGGTAGGAGCGAGCTCCAGCTCGCGATAAATGGCGCAGCCATTTCAAAATATTGTCGCAGCCCTTATATATTTGGCTGGGGCCAAAATCGCGAGCTGGAGCTCGTTCCTACGGGTCCAAACCTTGAAAATAGGTGTTACAACCCTCACTTATTCTTAAACTTCAAAGTAGTACGGAACAACCCCCATGCGACTAGACAGATTAACCAGCAAGTTACAGATCGCCATTTCTGATGCACAATCTTTGGCATTGGGACGTGATCATCAGTTTATCGAACCGATTCATTTGATGTACACCTTGTTGAACCAGGACGGTAGTACCATTCGGGGGTTGTTGACCCGAATTGGCATCAATATTAACGAATTGCATTCCAAATTGTCTCAGGCGCTGGAACGTTTGCCTAGGGTTGAAGGCATTGGTGGTGATGTTCAGTTTTCGCCACAAATGGTGACTATGCTGAACTTGTCTGACAAGTATTCACAAAAACGCAAAGACAAATATATTTCGAGCGAGATATTTGTTCTTGCGGCCACCGAAGACAAAGGACCGTTGGGGGATATATTCCGCCTGACAGGGTTGACTAAAAAAAATGTCGAAACTGCGATAGACACAGTGCGTGATGGACAAAAAGTTGACGACCAAAACGCCGAAGACATGCGTCAGGCGCTCGAAAAATACACCATGGATTTAAATATCCGGGCAGAGCAGGGCAAGTTGGATCCAGTGATTGGCCGAGATGAAGAAATTCGCCGTACCATTCAGGTATTGCAGCGGCGCACCAAAAACAATCCTGTTTTGATTGGTGAGCCGGGAGTTGGTAAAACCGCCATTGCCGAAGGGCTGGCGCAGCGTATTGTTAACGGTGAAGTGCCCGAGGGGCTAAAAAGCAAACGGGTATTATCGCTGGATATGGGGGCGTTGGTGGCTGGTGCCAAATACCGTGGTGAATTTGAAGAACGCCTTAAAGCCGTACTCAACGAACTGGCCAAAGAAGAAGGTCAGGTGATCTTGTTCATTGACGAAATTCACATGATGGTCGGCGCCGGAAAAGGCGATGGCGCGATGGATGCGGCTAATATGTTAAAACCCGCCCTTGCCCGGGGGGAGTTGCACTGCGTCGGGGCTACCACCACCAATGAATATCGCAAATACATCGAAAAAGACGCCGCGCTTGAACGCCGTTTTCAAAAGATTATGGTTGAAGAGCCCAATGTTGAAGACACTATCGCCATTTTGCGTGGTTTGAAAGAACGTTATGAAATTCACCATTCGGTGGAGATCACCGATACCGCCATCGTTGCCGCAGCCAACCTTTCGCACCGTTATATTTCAGACCGCCAGTTACCCGATAAAGCCATCGATTTGATTGATGAATCGGGCGCTAATATTCGGATGCAAATTGATTCTAAACCCGAAGAGCTAGATAGGCTCGAACGGCGTATTATTCAGCTTAAACTTGAAGAAAATGCGATTGGCAAAACAACGGATGAAGCCACAGTGCAAAGGCTTGCATTGATTCGTAAAGACCTACTTGAGTCAGATGCCAAGTTTAATGAACTCGATGAGATATGGCGCGCCGAAAAAGCGGCGTTGCAGGGCACTCAAAATATTAAAACCGAGCTTGAACAAGTGAGACTGGACTTTGAAGTGGCCCGGCGTGCCGGTGACTTACAAAGGATGTCTGAGCTGCAATATGGGCGCATTCCCGAGCTTGAGAAAAAGCTCGATTTGGCTTCGCAGGTCGAAATGCAAGACATGCGCTTGCTTAAGCACAAGGTCACTGAAAACGAAATTGCCGATGTTTTGGCTCGTTGGACCGGTATTCCCGTGGCAAAAATGCTGGAAGGGGACCGGGATAAACTGTTGAGAATGGAAGCTGAGTTACATCGAAGAGTGATTGGTCAAAATGAAGCCGTAGATTCAGTGTCTAACGCCATCAGGCGCAGCAGGGCGGGTTTGGCCGATCCTGATCAGCCAATTGGCTCATTTTTGTTTCTTGGCCCCACAGGGGTGGGCAAAACCGAACTGACTAAAGCACTGTCTTCGTTTTTGTTTGACAGCGATGAATCGCTGATCCGCTTGGATATGTCAGAATTTATGGAAAAACACGCGGTCGCCCGTTTGATTGGCGCACCACCGGGATACATAGGTTACGATGAAGGCGGTTATTTAACCGAAGCCGTTCGCCGCAAGCCTTATTCGGTTATCTTGTTCGATGAAGTCGAAAAAGCCCACCCGGATGTATTCAATATATTATTACAAGTGCTCGACGATGGTCGTTTAACGGACGGGCAGGGTCGAACCGTAGATTTTAAAAATACCGTGATCATCATGACCTCGAACATGGGATCAGACTTGATTCAAGAGCAGCATCAAAACAGCACTTACGAGGAAATGAAAGAAGCGCTGATGGGCACGTTGACCCAATATTTCAGGCCCGAGTTTATCAATAGGATAGATGAAACGGTGGTCTTTCATCCACTGGCCCCAAATGAAATCAAAGCCATTGCCAATATCCAATTGAGCGGATTAAAGTCAAGGCTGGCAGACAAAGGCTTTAAATTAAGGGTTAGCGATGCGGCGCTAAGTAAATTGTCAGAGGCCGGGTTTGATCCGGTATTTGGTGCCAGACCGTTAAAACGAGCGATTCAAAAGAGTATTGAGAACCCATTGGCACAGGCTTTGTTGGCCAATAAAATTGACCCCAATACCACTTTGTTGATTGATTGTATTGATGGGAAGTTGAAGATCAAAAAGGGGCAGGTGGTGAAGCACTAAGTGCTGGGTCGCTCGCGGTGGTCGTCGTCGCTGTCGCGACGAGAGGGGGTTGGCGGACGGATACCTAAGGTTGCAAGGGCTTAAGGCCTTATCTGCAAGGTAACCAAACACGCTGTGAATATATCCCTATACGCTCAACCAAATCATCCGTGATTTGGATGGTTTGGTTACCTTGCAGACAAGACCTTTGCATACAACCTTTGGTGTCCTTTAATATAGAAAAAAGCCACCATCCTCCCCAGCCACCGCCCAACGCAACAAATTGTTGCAAAAACAGACTACAGCTACGCTGAACTGCGAAGCAGTAAAGTCGATATGCTCCCGGCATCGACACCTTACCTACGTCCTGTAGGCAAATGCCTTCGGCGCGGCTGCGCCTTTTTGCTGCTTCGCAGCCAGCGTAGCTGACGCTCTTCGCAACGTCTTGTTGCAATTGGGTGGCGGCCGGGGAGGATGGTGGCTTTTCTCCTCTAACACGAGCACCAAAGGTTAGATGCAGAGCCCGTGACTCGGTGAGCAGACCGTCCAAAACAAGGACGACCGACAAGGATGTCGGAAGTGTCGAATTTGCAGGAGCATAAAATCTACTGTTTTGGCCGAGGCTCCATGGATGGATTGATGCCGTGTCTGATCACCGAGTCACGGGCTTTACGGCTTAGAACCTTGGTCTCGTGCTCACCCTCCCTTGGATACGCCGCATTCGCGGCGTATCCCCACGACCCCACTAATTTGTCCCATCCCCCAATTGGTGATAATATCCGCACCTGTTTTACTTCATGGAAGCTATACCCCAATGACATTCACCAAGACCATTTCACATTTGGCCATGTTCGCCTCAATCTTCACCCTCACCGCTTGTACTCAAGAACCGCAATTAACAGAAGCCGAATCAGAACACGAGTTAGCCGGACACTTATTTGGTGCCAACGGCAAGCCGATGACATTTGGTCAAATTCGAATAGCCCCATTATTAGGCAAGACACCAGAAAATACCGTGGTAGCCGAAGTCGGCGCTGATGGTCAATTCAACATCGATTTTGATACAAAACAACGATACCAACTGATGTTTGCTGGTGTTGGTCATTTACCGAGTCGTTTGGTGGTGGACTATCAAGGGCAAAAAGACTTGAAAATCGACGTCGAACTAGACAGTTTGACCTATTTGGCTCAGCCGGTTAACCCGGCTGTGATGCTTTTTACCGGTGTTGTTGAAGGTAAAGAAAAAGCCCCGAGTCATAACCTTGTCGCCAACGATAATGGCGTTTTCACGGCCACCATCGATTTGCCAGCAGGACCTATTCGATACAAGCTCAATGGTTTTGTTGAAGGCCGTCACTGGGTGTCGAATCCTCAGGCCGCTGAATTTTCTCTTGGTCGCTGGGGTAACTTTCACTCTGTCATCGAACATCAAGGCGGCGATTGGACCCTAAACGTCAAACCGATTGAATTGCGCTCAAAACTGGCCGAAAATCCTGTAACTTTGTCGGGCGACTGGGCCGAGCAACAGCAAGTAATATCAGTATTGGTTCAATATAATCGGGTATTACAGCAACAGCGTGCCGCTAAGGTCAAAGCCAAGTCGGCTGATTTTGAATACCAGCAAGGTTTGAGCACACTCAAGCAAATGCGCGAAAAATATCAACAGCAACCGCTAAAAGATGTGGTACTGGCGATGTCTACTGCGATAAGCGGCCAAAGTGAAGCTATCTTTGAGCAAGCAGTAAGCCAAATCGCCCCCGATTCGTGGGTGTGGAGCATCAACAGAGTCTCTTTTGCCAGCAGTTTGACGGCATCGACACCAGAAGATGACAGCATTGAACGTAGCTTGGCGGTGTTTAACCAAATTAAAAAGCTTAAAACCCATGCCGACGGGTATCTGGACAATAATGGCGATGATGACGGTAAAGCCAAATTATTGTTAACACTGGCGGATAATCATCGAAACAACGGCGATAATGCCGGTTATCTTGAGTATTACAAAAACCTTAAAGACAATTATTCACACGTTTGGTACTTCGAGTTTTATAACCAAATTCTCGAACCAACCAAACTCGGCAAAGGTGTTGATGCACCGGCTTTTAAAATCGCGGCGTTGGAGCAACCCAGCGTGATGTTTGAAAAGAGTACCTTTGGCGGCAAGGTCTATTTATTGGATTTTTGGGCCACTTGGTGCACACCTTGCCTTAAAGAGTTGCCAGTGCTGCATGAAACGTTTGAAGCCTTTAAAGACAAAGGTTTTGAGATCCTCAGCCTGTCTGCCGATACCGCAGCCAACGAAGTGACAACCTTCCGTCAGGGTAAGTGGAAAATGCCGTGGAAACATGCGTTTTTAAACGATGGCGAGCATCCGATGGTTAAAGACTATTTTGTTTTCGGTTATCCGGCAGCGTTTTTAATTGATGAAAACGGCAAGGTATTGGCGACCGGCGAGAAGGTACGCGGCGATAAGTTGCAAAAGACCTTGGCCGAGTATTATGAGAGTCAAAAGGGGTAGAAGCTGGCTAGAGCCCATAAAAAGCGTGCGCTTATGGGTGGCAATTGTGCGGTACATGGACGTACCGCCATTTCAACTTGTTGAAATGTAAGCGAAGTTTCACTTGCTTAAACGTAGCTTCACTCCAGCAACAATCAAGGATGATTGTTGCTGGACGATAGAAGGTAAAGGTTGTTTCTGTGGAGATGCTGTGATTACAATGGGTTATTCAACTACTTATGGTCGACAACGATGAAAAAACTCTTTTATTTCCTGATACTGTTAGCCATTGTTGTCGCTATCGATCATCCGAAAATAAACCAGCTGTATGACGATACACTTGGCAGTTTTAAGATGTTTGCCAGAGAAGGTATAAAAACGGCCAAGAATCCGGGCGGCGGCAAGGTCTTTCGTGAAATGGAAAAACATTTTGCCAGTTATTCCAAAGCCGAAATCGAGATGATTGATAAGTTGACCAAAAACAATCAAGAGGTTTTGGCTTTCAGAAAGACCTTTTGTGTCGGTGGTGAGTTCAATCCGGTGATTTATGGTACCAATTTGAGACGATTTTGCTCCATCATTGAAAAACACAAACGCCAGCTCAGTACTGTCATAAAATGAAAAAAGTTAAATGACAAAAGTTAAGTGAAGATAATTAAATAAAAGCAACTAAATAAAAATTTAAAATAAATTCAATTCAGTGCCAACACCCAAGGCCGCTCGGCTGATTGTTGGCACCAATCCAATGGGGTAATTCATGCAACAAATCTACTTAGAAAGTCCTTTCAAACTGTTTATGCCCGATGAATTGACGGTGCCTATGCTGATAAGTGCACCTCACTGCGGCACCAAACTGACCGACGATTTTCGTCGAAATGCTGCATCAGAGGATATTCTCAACGTTCCCGATACTGACTGGTTTGTTCACGAACTATATGATTTTGCCAATGAATTGAATATCCCTTTGATTCACGCTGAATATTCACGTTATGTCATCGATTTAAATCGCCAGTTGCCCGGTGAAGCCGATCTTTATCAAAATACGGCCCGCACCACGGGTTTGGTTCCACTGTATACCTTTGCTGGAAAGCCGATTTACCAACCCGGTTGGGAACCCACAGAAATTGAAGTGCAGCAAAGAATCGATCAAATCCACAAACCTTACTATGCGCAGGTCAGCAAGGTATTAAGCCAGCTGCAAGAGAAATTCCCAATCGTGATGTTGTACGACGGTCACAGCATTCTTGGTCAGGTTGAAGCGATACAACCTGAACCATTTCTTGATTACATGCCAGCGAATCGCACCGGTTTGACTTGCCCCAATGCCTTTATTGATAAGGCACAGGCCATCATTGAAAAACATGGGGCCAGCTGCATTGCCAATGGGCCTTTTCAAGGTGGCAATATTACCCGCAGTTTTCATGATGCCGACAAGCAGATTTTGAGTTTTCAAATGGAGATCAGCCAGCGCATATACATGAATGAGCAAACGGGTGAGAAATGTGAGCCGAACTGGTCGCAAACGGTGGTTATCTTGCGCGAAATCATTGAAAGCTTCTCGGCGTTGTTGCTGCAAATGAACAAGGACGCCAAATGAGTTACTTTCACGCCAGATGGTTGTTTGACGGCGAACAGTGGCTGGCTGACCAATATTTTAAGGTCGACGAAAAAGGCTGTTATCAAGGCTGTTTAACTTCTCAAAGCAACACTTTTACACCACTTGGCGTGGTGATCCCCGGATTTGTTAACTGTCATTCTCATAGCTTTCAACGTGCCATGGCCGGTTTGGGTGAACGTATTTCAGGTGAGGAAGGTCAAGACAGCTTTTGGAGTTGGCGCGAACAAATGTATCATTTAGTGCAATCGTTAAACCCGGATACTTTCAAACAAATTGCCGACTGGTTATATGTAGAAATGCTCGAATCGGGTTACACCTCGGTGGGCGAATTTCATTATCTGCACAATCAACCGGACGGACAGAGATACCCCGACCAAACCGAGTTGGCTACCCGCTTGTATGATTCGGGCGTAGAGACTGGAATGCGGGTGTGCATGTTGCCAGTGTTATACAAAAATGGTGGCTTGGGTAAACCCCTTGAGGCCCATCAGCTGCCCTTTGGTATGACTGATTTAGATGAATACGACAATTATCATCAACAGTTACAAGCCAAAGTGCCCGAAGGTTTTCAGTTGGGCGTAACTGCGCATTCGATTCGTGGCGTAGACAAAGACACCATGAAAGCTTTTTCTGGGCGTTACAGTGAGCGCGGTATTCCTGTGCACATTCACATCGCCGAGCAACCGGCAGAGGTAGAAGATTCTGTGGCTTTTTATGGCAAGCGCCCGGTGCAGTGGCTGATTGAAGACATTGGCATCAACCAAAATTGGACGCTGATTCATGCAACGCATGTTACCGACGAAGAAGTCTCTGCTATGGCTGCGGCAAACGCCGTGGTGGGTATTTGTCCGTTAACCGAAGCCAACCTTGGCGATGGCATTTTCCCGATGAAAGCGTTCATGGCACAAAATGGCGTTATCAGCATTGGGTCAGATTCACATATTCGCATCGACCCGTTCGAAGAGTTAAGGCTCATTGAATATTCACAGCGTTACAAACTGGGCGCAAGAGCCTGTTTGACTCGTAAAACTTCGGTATCACCGGGACTGAACTTGGCGGCGGCCTGTTATGCCGGTGGTTTACAGTCGTTGAAGATGAATACCGGTTTTTTGAAAGACGGCTTTTATGCTGACTTTGTTGAACTTCAAAGCGATCACCCGGCGATGTTACGTGAAGATCCTGAAACCTTATGGGATGAGATGATTTTTGCCGGTGGTCGAGAGCTGGTGAAAAATGTGTTTAATGGTGGCAAACAAGTGGTTTTTGATGGCAAGCACAGTTTGCATGATGAAAAGCTTGAGGCTTTGCGGGCGCTTTATCAGGTGTTGTGATTTGCTAAAGGCCAGCTGACACACAGCGCTTGAAAGTAGATAGAAAATGAACATTCAAATACTCAGTAACTGCTTGAAAAGACTAGTATGACGCCGCGAAACGTCAATTTCTCTGCCGTCATCCATGGTCAGCAGTAAACCGCTGATACCGCTTGTTTCTATGGCACTGATATAGTTGATATTGACGATATACTGGCGGTTGGTGCGGACAAATACTTTGGGTTGTAGACGGGGTTCTATCTTGTTTAGTGATTTGTACAACATCGGTTTGTTTTTGCCAAAATGAATGCGGGCATAGTTGCCGCTGCTTTCAAAGTAGCGAATTTTGTCGACATCAATCAGGTAACAGCGTTCGCCGTCTTTGACGAATATTTTGTGGTCGATGGGGGCATCATTGGGTGTATTGATGGACGCGTTGGGCTGTTTTTCTGCCAGTTTGGTTAGTGCCTGCGCCAATCGTTTGGGGTTGACCGGTTTTAACAGGTAGTCGAGCGCGTTAAACTCAAAGGCTTTGATCGCATACTCGTCATAGGCAGTGGTAAAGATAACCTCAGGGCAACTGTCCAGTCGTTCGAGTAGTTCAAACCCATCGCCACCGGGCATGTTGATATCAAGAAAAATCAGTTCTGGTGCCAGCGCTTCAATTTTCTGTTGGGCAATGGTGATGTTTTTCGCCTCACCGACCACTTCAATCTCGGGGTGGCATTTAAGCAGCTCTTGCAATTCCAGTCGAGCCAGTCGCGAGTCTTCAACAATGATTGCTTTCATCGGTTTTCTCCTTTGCTTTTTCTTTTGTGCTGCTCAGCGGTATTACAGCCGTGGCACAAACAATACCGCCGCGCTGTGAAAGGCTAAAACTGGCCTTGTCTGCATACAGCAGTTTTAACCTTTGCTTGATATTTTTGATGCCCAGACCGATGCTTTTATTTGCAGGGTCGGCGGGATTCAGTGAACCCGGATTGGTCACTTCAATTTTTATCTGTTGCTTGTTTTGTTGATCGTTTTGGTGGTCTAATGCAAGTGAAAAAACCAGTTCACCGCCGGTTTCGCTGCGGTCTATACCGTGACGAATGGCGTTTTCTGCCATCAGCTGAATGATCATCGGCGGCACTTTGTGGTGCAGTAACTGTGCATCGATATTTTCTATATACACCAAACGCTCTTCGTATTGGATGGCGGCAAGTTCGAGGTAACTGCGGACAATGTCGACTTCTTCTTGCAGCGTTTGGCAAGTTCGCTCATTGCTTTGCAAAGAATAACGCAGGATGTCTGCCAGTGCAGTCATCATTTGTCTTGCCCGGGTGGGGTCTTCGAGTATCAAGGAGCGAATGTTGTTCAGACCATTGAACAAAAAATGGGGATTAAGTTGGCCTGCCAGGCTGTTGAGTTGGGCTTGTTTGAGTTGCAAGGCCACTTCGGCTTCTTTAAGTTCGAGAGTTTTAAGTTGCCTGAGATAGCAGGTCGACATGTAAATAACCGCCCAAAGCAAGATCATAATGGCCATTATCAGCCACAAAGAATAAACATACTGCCAAAAAAAGACAAAGGAGCTGGCGTTGCCGACAACAAAATGGTACACACCGAGCAAGGCGGCAATTGCTGTTGCCGAGATAAATCCCAACCACAGACTGTTGATGAATACCCGCACCAGTATTGAGAATTTTCTCGCGTCTATCCAGTTAAAACGGTGGATAAGCTCGCGAAAAAATAGGCAGACAAGGGTGTTAACAACGACAATGGACACGGCAAAAAATAATCCCAGGCCCATCGAGTCGCTGTTATAGTCTTGGCGTATGGCAAAAAATACGGAAGCCAACGCCAACCAGATAAACAGGTGAATGGTCCAAAAACCCCGGTCCGTTGGCGGGGCAACCGTCAGTGTGATCATTATTTTGTTGCTACTCTGACCATTTCTAGGCCGGATTGTTTGCCCCGTTGTTCGAACATGCCGTAAACCCGGCTTTTGTCTAGCGTCAGTTGACCACGATAATGGACGTTGGGACCATCGGCGTCAAAATTCAGCTGACCGTCGACAAAAGAGACCGAATCGATTTTCATGCCATAAGCTTTTTGGTCAGGGCTGTCGGCAGTCGCTATGAGTTGGCCGTCTTTATGTTTCAGGTGTAGCACAAAACTCAGTGGCGAGCCGGGTATATGGATGGTGCCTTGCCAGTCGCCGACCATGTCGGTCAGTTCATTGGAGTGACTAGGGTATATTTTGCCAAAAATGAGTTTTTTCACGTTTTGGCCTTCGATGAATGTGCCGCTGACCTGCTCCTGTGCAGTATCAACCTCGCCCTCGTAATGCACTGACCAGTCTGTGATATCAAACATTAATTTACCGTCTTTATGGCTTACCTTACTCAGTGATTTGTTGAAAACCCCTTGTTTGACCGAGTCGAGGGTGCCCGTGATTATGCCATTGTCGGTCCGAAGGTGAATGATTAACGGTATTTCATTGTCGCCGTGTTTAATGGCACCTTTAAAGTCGCCTTCAAGGTTTGATGCCTGTGCCAATGGCGTTAAGCTCATCAGTACGGTTAAAAAGCTACCCAAAATAAGACGGTTGTTTTTCATAATAAAGCTTCCTGTGTTTGTGTGTATGCCTGTGTTGTTGGGTATAACACTACGCCTACTATAACAAAAAAGGGGGGATATATGATGGCTGGTCATTTGGCCATTTGAGCGGTTTTAAGCAACATATCATCAAGTGCCCGGCGGTTGTACACTTTGCCCTGATAAATCACTGCGGTGATGGTTTGGCTATGGCGGATGTTGTCGAGCGGGTTTTTTGCCAATAACACCAAGTCGGCCATTTTGCCTTTTTCGACCGAGCCAAAGGTGTGTTGCAAACCCATAAACCGGGCGGGCACTATGGTCGCCGCCTGTAAAGCCTCAAGGGGTTGTTGGCCCGCATCAACCTATTGTTGTAGCTCATCGTGCACGCTGAAACCGGGGATCACATAGCTGTCGTTGGCATCGGTGCCGAGCATAATGTTTACCCCTGCCCGGGAAGCCATGCCGGTAATTTTCAAACCGTGTTGATAAAAAGCGCTGTAATGTTTGCGGCCTGCCAAATCTCTTGCATAGTTGTCGGCATCACGCTGCCACCCGACATTGGTCAGCTTGTCGATGTATTGTAATCTTGGATCATTGCGAAAATTGGGGTCGTGGGCAAAGGCATCCATTTTGCGGGTAAGGTGGGTCGGCACGTAATAAGTGTTGCTATCGGCCATTTGTTTTAGCAATACCTGACAGTGTTTTTCGTTGTATTGGGTCAAAGCATTGACACTGTTGTGCCAACTTCTCTTTATCGCTTTTGTTGGTGAGTCAACACAGTACAGTGGCAACGTTCTGGCGTGTTCAACGCTTTGGTGGCCCAGTGACAATGCCTCACCAATTGGTACTTCATTGGGGACGTGCCCGGCAACCGGCAACCCTTGTGCTTTGGCCGCTTCGACTAAATACAGATAGGACTGGCGAGGCAGGTTGGTGTAAGTTTTTATAAAGTCTGCACCCCGTTTTTTTGCCTGTTTAACAAAGTTGTTGATAGCGGTTTTGCCTTGTAAATCAACAATCGGGGCCGATAGCGCCAGCAGTCGGGGGCCTAATCGCTTGTGGGTATTGATGTCTCGACGTAAGCCATTCATTTGTTCAAGGTTTAATTGATAGGGGTTACAGGGGTTGCAGTCGCTGAACATTTCGCGCACTCCGGTGACGCCGTTGGCGATAAACAGCCGGAGTCTGCGGGTGGCCGGTTTGTTGGCCAAGTGGGTATGCATATCCCATAAGCCGGGGAGCAGATATTGGCTGCTGCCATCAATACGCTGGTGTTTGCCGGGCACCGTGTTTGATTGGATCGCCACCATTTTGTCGGCACTGATAAGGACGTTTTGGGCCGGGTTAAGTTGGCCATTAATCACGTCGACAATCGTGACGTTTTCGATGACCACACCCGCGTTGGCGGCAAAACAGGTGGTCAGCATCCCCAGCCATAAAACCGCTTTGATCATTTAAGTTGGTCCTGTAACGATTAAAAATGAGGCTTGAGGTTAACTGATCTGCATTTTGTGGGGTGAGGTTTATGACTGTTGGTTGTTTTGCCGGATAAGCGGTTGGTGGTTGCTCTGGAGAAAAACGTATTCAATGATGGCAAGTACAGTTTGTATGATGAACAGTTTGAGATTTTGCGGGGGTTTTATTAGGCGTTGTGCTTTGAAGCCGACCCTTTAACAAAAGCGATTGAATAGCGTATACTGAATGCAAGTGAATACAGGAGAGTCAATATGAGTATTACAATGACATTACGCCTTGATGATGAAACCAATGAGCGCTTGGCAGACCTTGCTGGCACCACAGATCGTTCAAAAGCTTATCTGGCCACTCAAGCATTGAAATTGTTTCTTGATAGTAATGAATGGCAAGTACAAGAGATAACTAAGGCGGTAAAAGCAGCTGATGAGGCCACTGCTGATCAATTTGTTGACAACGACAAGGTTATGGCTTGGATGGATACTTGGGGTTCTGATAACGAAAGTTTGCCGCCGTTATGAAAGTGATTTGGTTTAGGATGGCGATTAATGACTTAATAGCGTTAAAAGCCAATTTATCTCAAGGTAGCCCGCAAGCGGCTCAAAAGACAGTTTATAAAATCAAGCAAGCCATATCTTTGTTAAGTGATCAGCCTGGAATGGGGCGACCTGGCAGAGTGCCGTACACCAAAGAGTTAGTTATTCAACAAACTTCCTATATTGTGCCTTATCGAGTTCGAGATAATAAAATTGAAATATTACGGGTTTTACATACTTCCAGAAAATGGCCCAAGTCATTTTGAGTGTAGTGTAGGTAAAATGGATGGGCATAAAGCCCACCCTTCGTTTGCTACTGTTGACTACTCTTCGTCTTCTCCTTCGTCATCCATGTCATCATCCATTTCTAGCGGTTCGGTGCTTAACACTGTGCCTTCGGCTGCATCGACCGTGACCTCAAAGCTTTGCGTTTCACCATCGACAAACACCAGATAAACCAATTTGGCGTCTTTCATTTCAAGCTCTATACCTAACAAAGTACCGGCTTGGGCTGCTTGAGCATTTGCAATCACGGTATCTAGTGCTGCCCATTTTGTGGCTGCGGTAATTGCAGCGTCCAGCGCTTTTTGGGAGTCTTCCTCAACTTCGACTACTTCGCCTGTGGTGGCGTTAATCATCACGGTGTGAACATAATCGCCATCAAGCAATTCAACGATATACATGACTGGTTCGTTTTGCTCGCCGGTGTCGTCATCTGCACTGATTTTGAAGTTTTTGATCTTGTCGAAACCTTCACCAGAGTCATCTTCATCCAAATCGTCTTCGCCTGAGTCGTCATCACCCATGTCGTCGTCATCCATGTCGTCGTCATCCATGTCGTCATCGTCCATGTCGTCGTCGTCCAGTTC
>JABSOG010001199.1 GCA_013216025.1 Algicola sp.
GCACCTATGTGTGCATCAGGCATTTGAAGCACAAGTTGCCCAGGCACCACAGGCGATTGCTGTTGAGTTTGTAGACCAGCAGCTTACTTATGGTGAGCTTAATCGTCAGGCAAATCAACTGGCCCATCATCTGGTGAGCAATCATCAAGTCAAACCGGATACCTTGGTCGGCATTTGCCTTGAACGTTCGCCACAAATGGTGGTCGCGATTTTGGCCGTAATGAAGGCAGGCGGCGCCTACGTGCCGTTAGAGCCCGATTATCCGGCAGCACGTTTGGCTTATATGATAGAAGATGCGCAACTAAACACGGTGATCACTGTATCGTCTTTGTTGGCGCAGACCCCAGTCCGTGCAGAGCTAACCTTGTGTCTGGATGGGCAGGACTATCAGGATTACCAGTCAACCTTATCCGAGTCTAACCTGCCGGTGCAATCGCTGGGATTGACACCTGATCATCTGGCCTATGTGATTTATACCTCGGGTTCAACCGGACAACCCAAAGGCGTGAGTGTGGTTCACCGTGGTGTGATGAATTACCTGCATCATGCGGGTGAGCATTATTATCCTCAGGTCGCGGGGGCCATTGTCAGTTCTCCATTGGCTTTTGACGCGACAGTGACCAGCTTGCTGGGGGCTTTGGTGGTGGGCAAATGGCTGCATTTGCTGACACCGGACGGCTCGGAGTTGGAACAGTTGGGTCAAAAAATGAGCGAACTCAAAGAGCCTGCGTTATTTAAACTGACACCGGCGCATTTGGAGGGACTGGCTTATCAAGCTCAGCAGACTGAGATGAGCCAGCTGGGTCATGTACTGGTCATTGGCGGTGAGCAACTTAAAAGCGCATTGGCCCGCACGTTCAAAGAAAAATTGTTGCCACAGGCGACCTTGATCAATGAATATGGTCCGACAGAAACGGTGGTGGGTTGTTCGACTTTCACCATCACTGATGTGGCCCAATTGTCTGGCGAAATGCCAGCGGTGCCGATTGGTACACCTATCGGTAATACCCAGTTGATGGTATTGGGTGAAAATCAGGCACCTGTGGGGGTGGGTATGTCTGGGCAGTTATATATCGGTGGTACCGGTCTGGCCAGAGGTTACTTAAACCGCCGTGAGCTGACCGAGGCGCAGTTTATCGCGAACCCGTTTTATTCTCCCGGCAGCGAGCTTAACAGTGAGCGCTTGTATAAAACCGGAGATTTGGTGCGTTGGTTACCCGGCGACAATCTGGCGTTTTTGGGGCGGATAGACAGTCAAGTTAAAATACGTGGTTTTAGAATCGAGCTGGGTGAAATAGAACATGCCCTGGCGTCGCATCAAAGTGTTGGTGAAACGGTTGTTGTGGCCAGAACACTGGCCTCTTCAGATACGGGGTTGGTTGCTTATGTGGTGAGTGGGGATGCGCAGCTGGTTTTGTCAGCCGAGTCTGATCTTGAAGGTGACGATGAGTTAGTACTTGGGGACCGTCAGGCGTTTATTGACGTGCTAAAACAACATCTTAGTGCTCAATTGCCGGCGTATATGATACCCTCGGCCTTCGTGTTATTGGCGCAGTTGCCGTTAACGGTGAACGGTAAGGTCGATCATCAGGCGTTGCCTGAGCCGGACATGAACAGTTTACAATCGGCTTATGTTGCGCCTTCGACGGCGACCCAAAGTGCTTTGTGTGACGTCTGGCAACAGGTGTTGGGGCTGGAGCAAGTCGGTATCAATGACAACTTCTTTGAGCTGGGTGGTCACTCATTGTTGGTGATGCAGGTCATTGCCCGGTTGCAGGAGGCCGGTGTCTCAATGACGGCTCAGCAACTGTTTGTCACCCCAACGCTGGTTGAACTGGCGGTGGTTATTGATAACCAGCAGACAACAGACGCTTTTAGTGCGCCGAAGAATCTGATCCCCAATGCAAACAATGAATTATTGTCTCAAGTCGCCATTGATGAAAATGAAGTTATAGCAACGGATGAAATCGAGTTAACATTATGAGTACAACTTTGGATTTATTGGATATTTTGCAGTCTCGCGGCATTAAACTCTCTGTAGACAGTGATGAAAACCTCAAAATTAGAGGCAGTAAAGAAAATCTGACGACTGAATTGATTGGTTTGATTAAGAAAACTAAAGCCGAATTGATTCAGATACTCAAGTCAGGCCAACCGGGGAGTGAGCAAATCACGCCCCAAATGTTGCCTTTGGTGTCGCTCAGTGAAGAAGACATCAAACACATAGTATCGCAGGTGGCC
>JABSOG010001200.1 GCA_013216025.1 Algicola sp.
GAATGGCGGCCAATTCAAACCCGGCGGCGACGGTCCAGTAATCCGTCGATTGCAACCCGCCTTGACGACTGACGGCAAACGCGACCAAAGGGGCCAGTTTTTCGGCGGCTTGTTTGGCCTTATCACTGCCTTTTTGCACCAATAATGTGATGGCATTGATGCCCGGGTAATAGTCGGCGGGTTCGCATTCAAATCCTTGGGTATAGGCTGCTATAGACAGGTCAAGATTGGCGGCGGCTTTTAATTCTTTGCCTTTTTCCTGCGCCTGTTTGTACATATCTTTGTAAATTCGCCCCAATAAACCATAACTTTCGGCACTGCCGCCTTTTTGTTTGATCAGCTGTTGCAACACGTTGATGGCTTTGTTGCGGTTTACCTTGCCACCCAGCCGGTTCAATGCCATGGCGTATTGTTGCTGTACTATGGTGCTTTGTTGGCAATCAGACGGAAACTGATCATATAAATCGACTATTTGTTGCCAGCCATTGAGCGAGCGATAAGACAATAGCAGATCAACCAATATGCCGCGTTCAACCGCTTTTAAATCGCCAAATTCAGCTTGCTTGGCTTCAAGTGCAACCAAACGGACGGCGGCATCTGCTTCGTCGTTGCGAATGGCTTCAAGCTCAGCTTTAACCGCATCGGAGTATTTAACCCTGTCACGAAAAACATCGGTCAGTTGGTGGCTCATTTCGATGCCAGGAAAGTCTTCAAACAAGTCAAATAACGGGCTGTCTTTGGTCAAGGGGCCTTCGAGTGCTGTGCGTATCCGCTTTGATAGCGCCTCAATTAAGGCGGCAGCGCTTTGCTCGGTCAGTTTGCCGTCAACCAGCTCGTAAGGAATGGCCCGGATAAAACCGACATCAAATGGTATATCGCTCAATGTGGCATAAATAGGAATTGTGGTGGTTGGTTTGGCGGCGTGCCTAATGCCCAGTTCGTAAAAGACATTGGGGTTGGCGGTGGTTAGGTCGGCGACCACAAATTCACTCATCAACAAGCGGGCAAACATGGCGGTGTGAATGATGCCACCGGTGCTTTCGTGATCGCCGCGAATACAACTTAATCCGGCTTGTTCAACCCCGGGTTTAATACCTTGGCGGTATATTTGGTTGAAATCGACGCTGATACCGGTTTTGGCATCGCGTTTTTCGCCAAAGGGCATGTCGATAAAACACAGTTTCTTAAGGTGTTCAGTCATGACAAAGGTTTTTCCTGTGGTTTGCCGTTGGTGGTTTGGAGCAAGTTAACGGTGTGACGCTGATTGGCCAGTAAAATGTCATTTTCTATGGCATAGTGCAAGAATCTGCGACTGATATCACTGCGAAACAGCGGTTCGTTGTAGGTCGAGGCAACGTAAGCTTTGACGGTGAGCTGAATATAGGTTTGTTCCTGCTGGTAGAATATTTGTTTGTTTTTGGTCGGTTCAAAATAGTTAGATGCCTGAATCGCATCCCAAAGCGCATCTTCAGCCTCTTGTAGTTTTTTGGCACTGTTGGTCGGTGATAAGTAAAAGGGAATGCAGACCAGCGAGCTACGATCACCATCATTGGACGACGTTAAAGCAGAGCCCCACAAGCTGTTTGTGGGCAGGCAAATTTTATCGTCATCTAGAGTGACAAGGGTGAGATAAAAAACGCCAATATCGACGAGCTTGCCGCTGTTGCCGTTTATCGTTACCCTATCGCCCACCTGAAAGGTATTGCCAAACACCATCACCGTGCGAAAGGCAATGCCGCCAATGGCTGCTTTGGCCAATTCGGTGCCGGTAAACATCAACCACAACATAAAAATGAAAAAGGTAAACAACAGACCATCACCAGAGTGGACTGTGGCTTGTGTCGTTGAGCACCCCGGCTCTTTGTTAAACCAACAGGCGTTGAGGGCAAACTCCAGTCCAGCCAATAAAAAAGGCAACAAAACCAGCGGTAATATTAATACCCAAGCTTCTTTGTGGGCCTGAGTTTTGAGTTCTGCGAGTTTGACACTTTGGGTGACGATGGTTTGTGGGGGTAAACCTTCGGCTGCCCTGTTGGCGGTTATTTTGGCTTCTTTGTTGCCTCGATGCCGCAAATAAACATATTGAGCCAGCACTATCAGCACAACGTAGGCAAAGACGTAAGGGTTTTTGAACAGTTTAAGCAAAGTTTCCATTAGCGGGTGCCTCCGATATCGTTCAGCATGTCAATGATGTCTAGTCCTACCGTTTCGCGCACCAAAAAAACCACCACCGGCAGG
>JABSOG010001201.1 GCA_013216025.1 Algicola sp.
CATGCTCTTCGCCGCTGCCAGCGACTGCATTTAAATCAAATATTGCTGCAGCGCTATAATCTAACGTAAAGCGGCTAAGCAACGGGGTATACGGCAGGTTGGGCAATTTTTTCTGTTTTTTATTTTTGCTGTTGGCCACCAGCGTGGTGGTCAACACGTTGGCATATTGTTGATGACCAAAAGCGTTTTGTGGCTCGGCTAGCGACAGCTTGAAAAATCCGTTACGACTTTTAAGGTTGTATTCGAACACCCCAGAGCCCCCTGCGGTGCTCTTGGAGGTATTTGTGGGTTTAAACTCATGTTCAACAATCACCGATAAACACTGGTTGGCAGCCAATCGGTTGCCGCCGGGCTGACTCTGAAACAAAGCGTAACCGGGTTGCCCCACGGTGTTCCACTGGCCATCTCTTAACAAGGCAATGTCGGCTTTAAAACAGTCGTTGTCGAATTTGTCATCGTAACCTTGATAATGGTCGGCAAAACCGTCCCAAGCGGTGGGCAATTGCGCCCATTCAAGATTCAAACTGACTTGCTGTAACTGCTTTTGTGCCAATTCTTCGCCACCAAAAACCATGTACGAATGATTGCCCGGCTGGGGTCCAAAGGGATTAAAAGGTTTTGAGGGGTCTAGTCGTCCCTGATTATTGTAAGTCACAAGCTCGGTCACGCCTTTAACATCAACATCAATCAAAATGGTGTTGAGCAACAGGCCTCTAAAAATCGAATAAGGGAAAAAAGTGGCCTCAGGTTTGACCATAAACTGAATGGCCGGATGTGGCAGTATCCAGTTTTCTCCGTGCAGCAAAACGTCGCAGGGGACCACCGCCGGAAAGTCTTGTTTTAACGACAACTCGAATTTAAAACCGTAAAAGTTGTCGCTAACTTCCACAGCCCGCTCGTCCACCGGGTGAATGGCATAACCCTCGATGGGCAACCAGCCAAGTTCAGTGGTGATCTCTAATGTGAACATATCGTCATAGAGTTCGTAAAAGGTGCGCAATTTGTCTTGTTCGAGTAGGCGCACTATTCGATTAAGTTCGTCACCCGGGCAGATTTGCTGACACCGGGCTGCAATAAACTCGATATCAGCTTCACTCAACCACGCGAGTCGGCTTAGGGTATGACGGCTAAATATTCGACCCAACACTCGTCGAAACAAGGGTTTGGCCTCGGCCAGTTGCAATAAGGCCATCAAAAAGGCTTTGTAAATCAAGGCAGTTTGCACAGCCCCTTTGGTTTTGGTGATGGACTTTAATAAGGTGGTGTCAACCTCGTCGAACAGTGCATTTTGTGGGTTTTGTGTGGTTTCTGACAGTTGGTTAGGTATCAGGTCGGGTTCGGCGTTGAGTAATATGGCAAAGATGTCGCACAACCCTTGCTCGACTAATACCGCATCGTTGGCGTTTTTGTTCAGTTCAGTTAAAAAATGGGGGCTGATCTTGTTGGGCTCACCCAGCCCTATCACTATCTCAATTTTGCGCTGGCCTTCCTTGAGATAGAGTACCGGGGCCGAGATCCCAATGCCCAGAGGTACGGACAAGGTATTGGTTTTTGTTTCTGATAATAGTGGGTCGGCACCAAAAACGGCCATACGATTTTGTGCGCCCGCATTGAATCCAGGGTCAACAGTCAAATCTAAATGATTGCCAGACACCCGGGTCACGTAATGTAATTCGCGCTCAGGGGATATCAGTGGGTCTCTTTGTAAATACAACGACAGCAGTTGTTCTACTTTGGCATCGGTGACTGTCACTTGTTCGTCTGCGCTGTAAACAATGTCGTTGAACTTTTTGTCTTTGCCTGCGCTGAAGCGGGTGCCCGTGGTTATATCAAGGGCGGCTAAGCCTTTAGAACCGGGAGCCAAGGCCAGCTGCAAATAAGCACTGTCGGGTTTCACGCCCATTGGAGAAAAACCCAAAATGTCTTGGTAATAAAAATCTCGGTGACGACCGGTAAAACGGTTCAGCTGTTGCTGGGCTTTGCCAAACAGTTTTAAAAATACCATTAACAACCCAAGGGCCGGTTCGTGGGTAGGGTTTGACATAGCTTGTTCGAGATAACCCCGGGTATTTGTTTGCAGGTATTGCACTGAATTTATCAGCATCGAAAAACAATTTTGCAGCGTTGCCTTGTGTTGTGATTGTGTTTGGTGGTGTGTTTTTGCCGTGGGTGTGGTGGTGGATTGCAGTTCGTAGAGTTTTGTTTCTGTACAGAGCTTGTGTCCAGCTGGTGGCGTGA
>JABSOG010001202.1 GCA_013216025.1 Algicola sp.
CATGCAGGCCGAAGCGCCTTTGATGTCGCATGCACCCAGTGCCGTTACCTTTTTATCATCGATTATCAATTCGAACGGGTTGGTGTTCCAACCCGGTGCGATTGGTACGGTATCGATGTGAAAATTAAACAATAATTCAGGATTGCCGCGTTTGGCCAGCAAGCTGATGCAACCTTCGCCTGCATCGAGCATTTGAAATTCAAAACCTGGCAGATGGTCTTTTAGATAGACAAAGATATCGCTGTCGGCAGTGATTGCTCTTGGCGGGTTTTGGCTGTCAAAGCTGACAAGGGCTTTTAAGTGATCGACGATCAATTGGCTCATGGCGCTGTTTTCCTATTGTTCTTGTTTTGATTACAGTTTTGATTACAGTTTTGATTGTTGCGCTAATCGCTGTCCGGCAGCCAAAGTTGATGACTTGCCAAACAGTTTGATAAACCCAAGCGCTTCTTCAATATTCCAAGACGCCGACTGGGCATAAACAGAGCCGCTGTCTTTTAAGATATTGTCAGACTCAACGGCCACGGCGTGCAACTGACCTTGGCTGAGCAACAGCGTAACGGTGCCGGTCACTTGTGTTTGTGAAGACACTAAAAACGCTTCTAAGTCATGTTTTAGTGGTTCGTAGAAAAAACCTTCGTAAACCAGTTCAGTCCATTTCTCGGCAACTGTGGCTTTAAAACGATTTTGAGCTTTGGATAAAATCGCCTGCTCTAGTGCGGTATGGGCGGTGTTGAGGGCGGTAATTGCCGGGGCTTCAAAGACAATTCGGCCTTTTAAACCAATGGTGGTGTCGCCGGTATAAATGCCGCGACCCACGCCAAAACTGCCAACCAACTGATTAAGCTGCTGCATGACGTGCTCGCCGGTGTAATTTTCGTTGAGGGTATCGCCGTTTAGTGCGACCAATTTACCCTGTTCGAATTGCAGTTTAAGTTGCTCGGTGCCAGCGCGTGGTTGTGCGGGTGGTTTGGTCAATACAAAACTGGCATCGTCAGGCTGTTGCCATTGGTCAATCTCAGAACCCGAAATCGTTGCGCCCAGCAAGTTTTCGTTGATGGAATATTGGCTGACTTTGTCGTCGACCGAAAAACCTTTGTCGAGTAAGTACTGTTTTTCATAGTCTCTGACCGCGCTGGTCAGTTTTTGAATTTCTCGAATGGGTGACAATATCGTGTAATCGCCGAGACAGTGGACCGTCATATCAAATCGAACCTGATCATTACCCATGCCGGTGCAGCCGTGGGCAAAGTTTTTTGTGCCCAATTCATTACAAACTTTTAATGCGGCTTCGACAATTAAATAACGGTCTGAGCACAACAGCGGATATTGTTTTTGATACCAGTGGCCGCTGTATATCAGTGGAGTGATCACTTTTTGCCACAACTGCTCAGCAATGCTCACTTCTTTGTGTTCTACAGCGCCGAGTTCTAGCGCGCGTTGTTTTATGGTTTGTTTTTCTTGTTCGTCGACACCGCCTGAATCAACAAACAAGGTGGTGACCTGATAACCCTGTTCAATTAGGTAAGGGACGCAAAAGCTGGTGTCGAGGCCGCCAGAAAAAGCCAATACTACCTGAGTGTCTGCCTGTTCTGTCGCTAAGAGGGCTGCCGCTTGCTGGGCTTTAATTTGTGAAGGTTGGTTCGTATTCATATTGTTATTCCTGATAAATCTGCTTCGCAGCTTTATTTGGCCACTGCGTGGCGTTAATAATGGTGTCTGAAGCGGGGCTAAAGCACCCGCCTACGGAAAAATCCAAATTGTTACTGGTTAATTAACTGGGTCATAATGGCTTTTTGCACATGTAAACGGTTTTCGGCTTCGTCGATAGCGATGCAATAGTTCGAATCCATCACGCCATCGCTGGCGATCATGTTTCGTCTCATGGGTAGGCAGTGAGAAAACTTGCCATTGTTGGTTTTGGCCATCTTTTGTTCGTCGACCATAAAGTGTTGGTATTGGTCTCTGATGAGCTTTTCTTCATCCCATTTTCCAAAGTAGGGTAATGCGCCCCAGCTTTTGGCATAAATAATTTCGGCTCCTTCGTAGGCCTCATCAATGTCGTGGGTGTAGTTGAAGCTACCGCCGTTTTGCTCAGCATTTTTAGTGCAAATGATGTAAGTGGTGATTATAGGTATTTACGAAGAGTATCTAATTCGGCTTCAACTAAAATCCTTTGAAACAGCCCTTAAATCTGCTATGTTGACGAAAAACCACGATTTTGACCGTTTTTTTT
>JABSOG010001203.1 GCA_013216025.1 Algicola sp.
TGACAATGCGCGGCAGTGGCACCACTTTATCGCGAATCCAATTTGAACAAGTTTCACCCAAAGCCGATATTTGGTTCGGGGGGAGTTTAGGCGCCCATGCTCAAGCTGCGACTGAGGGGTTGCTCAGTCCTTATAAATCACGTCACTACGAATCGTTGAAGCCACAATTAAGAAATCCGATGGGCAATGACACGGTACAAAGTCTTTATGCTGGCATTCTGGTTTTTGTCATTAATAAAGACTTACTGGCCAGTAAGGGGTTACCAATGCCCAAAAGCTGGCAAGATTTGAACAAACCCATCTATAACGGTTTAATTGGGTTAAGGAAGCCTGCATTGTCAGGTACCGGTTATACCATGTTATTGTCATTGATTACGCTGATGGGTGAAGACCAGGCTTTTAGTTATATGGAGCCGCTCTATCGCAATGCAGGCCACGTTGGGAGCCGTCAGATGAGGAGACTGTTCAACCAACGTACGGCCATCAGCATATTATTTTTACATGATTTTCTATTCGAGAAGCATGAACAAGATTCGCTGGATTTTGTGATACCGTCTGAGGGGACCAGTTATGAAATTGGCGGGTTGTCGTTGATCAAAAACCGACCAAATACTGTCGCTGCCCAACAATTTGTTGATTTTGTATTAAACCCATCGCAACAAAAAGCCCACTGGCAAGAGAGTTGGCGTTTACCAGTCAATAGTAAGGTAAACCTTGGTGCTAAAGTATTGGATTTGGATGACGTAAGATTGGTACGGATAGATTTTGGCTGGGCTGGTGCCAATCGCCAAAGATTATTGCAACGCTGGACGAAAATGATGAGCAAGACACGCATTCAAAATAAAGAAGCTCAACAATGATTGATCCAGTGACAATAAATCCAGTGAAGCATTCACGCACCTTAAAAACAAAACTCATCGGTACGATTTTGGTGCTCAGTATAGTACCGTTATTACTTTCGTCTTGGCTGACATTTGATTCTTATATGAGTTCGATGAAAGGTGAAGCGCTCAAACAGTTGGTGGCCAACAGAAACTTCAAACAGTTTCAGTTAAGCGACTATTTTAAAGATCTTAAAGACCAAACATTGGTTTTTGCTGGCGACAATGCTAGTGACAATACCATTCAGGACACCAAAGGTGTTGCTCGGACGTTGACTGAATTTCAGGCTGCCAGTACTACGCTGTCCGGTAGTCATTTTGATTTCGTCGGGTTGACTGATTTGTTCAACATCAATGAAAAGCAACGCGCGACAAAGGGTGTGTTAAATCGCAGCTATTACGATGCACTTCATGCAGAGATACAGCCCAATTACAGTCTATTTGCAGACAAAGCCGGGTTACAGAATATTTTCTTGGTTGCCGCATTGGGTCAAGTTGTGTATTCGATTAACAAAACCCAAGCGTTTGGTACTAACTTGATGAGTGGACCTCAAGTCAATAGTGCTTTGGCACAGGCGTTTGCCAGTGTTAGCAAGCAAAGTGAGGCTCAACCGGTTATTTTTCATGACTATTCTCTTAACCCTGACAGCAGCACATATAGTGCGTACATCGCGATTGCCAAGTTCGATTTTGGTCATTTTCTTGGCGCTATCATTTACCAAATCCCTTTAACAACACTTAAGCGCTTAATTGGGGATTCTATCCAACTGGGAGCAACCGGCAAAGTGCTACTTATCGGCGATGACGGCTTAATAAGGGCGGCACAACAAGGCACAGGTAGTAACGAGTTAATTGGTCACGTAGCGGTCCACAATACCACATTATTTGGCCAGCGATTTGAAGGCAACAGCGACGGCGAGCAACGTAACGATAGCGGCCAGGTTTTTCTTGAAGTGAGTGCGCCTTTAAAGGTGTTTGATCGGCAGTGGTCAGTTGTAACCCAAGTAGATACTTTTGAAGCTTATCAGAGCATACGGCAATTGTCAGTGCTGGTGATTGCTATCATTGTCATTGCCATTGTAAGTATCGTGGTGGTGGCTTTGATGACTACAAAGCACATTTTGTCTGGAGTAAACCGCTTGACCTGTGTCGCGCAATTAATGGCAGCGGGTGATTTGAACCAGCACATTGCGACAGACCGGGATGATGAAATCGGGCGATTGGCCACCAGTTTTGCCGTAATGAGAGATGCACTCAAAGGTAAGATTGATCAGATCAGACAGCAAAACGATGAATTGCTTGAATTGGACAAACTCAAGGATGCGATTTTGGCCAATACTTCACATGAATTGC